>JAGLQR010000065.1 GCA_023136725.1 Candidatus Aminicenantota bacterium | reverse complement strand
CATAAATCCTACCTTCCGCAGTTCATTAATATATTCGATCGATACATGATGTATTGCAAAACTGATAAGCCTTCTTGAAGTTATGTCACCATAGCCGAGGTTCTTTAGATCGTTAATATATTTTTTGTTAATATCACATGCAAAAAGGAAGATCATTCTATCATGATCTATTTTTCCAATACTCAACCTACCTAGAAAATCATTGAAATCTTTACTTCCTTTAAATATGAATATTCCCTCTCCTTCATTACTATCGAACTTCCCTTCCAATTTCAATAGGCCGGCATCTCTTTTAAGTTCAAAACTGTAATTCTTTCTTGTCTGAAAACTTGAAAGTTCCCCTTTCTTTACCTTCATCGAAGTTGACCATCTGCCACTACCCCAGTCACTTCTGAGTTTAAGTAATATTTGATCTCCATCCACCAGGGCTGTCCATTTCCCTTCCAGGACATCTCCTGTGCCTGCTGCTATAAAGCTGCTAACCAGCAGGATCATCATACTGAAAAGAATTATTCTTTTAATTAATTGTTTCATTTAAATCCTCCATTTAACTTTCCTTTGATCTGTCATTCAAAGGTTAGACAACGTTTACCGGAAATGGTTACGGTAAAATCAACATACTATTTTTTTTTCTTTATATAGATATTCCCATTTAAGGTTTTTATCAGGTATTCCGGTCCGCCATTGTTGATCTTACCGTAAGTCCAACCATCAAGTGTGATGTTAGTGCTTCTTGTATTTTTATGTTTCCGGATATTTATTTTCCGTTTATCAATATTAATGTTGAAATCCGAATATATCTCACCATATTCTGTTCTCATTTTCAGAGAAATATTGGCATTCCCGGGTAAGTTCATATCGATTTGCCCCTCAATCGTTGATAGTGCCATCGGCATTTCAGGATCAACATTTATAAAATCCGTAAGAATATTCCCATCGATAGTTGATATGATCGCAGAGCCTGACACATTGAACAATTTAACGTCGCCATTGTTGTTGTTAAGCTCGAATACACCTGAAACATCACGGACCAAAATGTCACCATTATCATCATTTGAAATTATCAGAGAGAATTCATATGGGACTCTTATATCAAGATCTATTGTCCTCCGATAGGAATTTACTTTTACAACAACAACGTTGTTTTTCTCTGTAGCACTTAATGTGACTGCAGAACTTGAGATCAATTTCATCCCGTTACTATTTGTCGGATTTCTATAGTTCGCTGTTATCATTACCGTTTTCCCACTATAACCTGTTACATGAATTGAACCCTTATAATGATTTATGGAAACCGTTCCCGGTTTATCCGGATTAGATAATGGTATTAATATCTGGTCCGTCCCTGACCCGAAAAAAGGGAGTGAACTACAAAATAATAGTGAGTATAAACATAATCTGATTATAATTTTCATTATATTTTCCTGTTTACAACAACCTTATTGTCTCCTGAGTTTTACTCCTCACCGAATAATTCAGGTCCCTGTTCTCTAAAAGCCTGGTGAGTTCTTTTTTGGATGCCTTTTCCTTAAGTTTAAGCATAAGGTCAATTAAAGCCACCTGGACCAACGGTGATTCCTGTTTCAGAATTGATTTAACAAGTCCTTCCCTCACAAACTGGATATCCGGGAATCTGGAAAGAGCCTCAACGGCAGCAAGTCGGACATTAGGATTCGGATCATTATTGAGTGTATCCAGAAAAGTATTAAGGATCTTGTCATCAACATTCTCGAATTCATCGGCATAGGAGATCGCTTTGATACGTTTCATAGCAGATGGCTGATCAAGCATTGTATATATCATTACCTGCCGCATCTGGCTGATCTCCTGAGACATCAACTGAATTTTTACATTATTATTATCAATGCGGCCTGACCAACTTCCCAAGTACCATCCGAAAACAACAAGGGTTAAGCTATAGGTAAAGCGTAAAACATATTTCTTCTTAAAAATACTACTTATAAAAGCTCCGAAATGAGAACTTTTATCACTTATTGCATCTTTGTAGAGTTCAAGCGACCTGTAGAAATTCATGTCAAGCTTATTACTAGTTTCAGGGACATCAATCTCATCCAGCATCGAATACAAATTCTCCATATCCTCAAGTTCAAACTTGTCGTATCCGGATTGTATTAATTTACCTTTTAATTCCTCTTTTTCACCTTCAGAAATATCAGGGGAAAGAAATTCTGCCATCCATTTTTCTATTATTTCCTTTTTCATTTATCGGGTACCTCCATCTTTGAATAAATATTCTTTAATTCTTTTAAAGCTCTGAAGACACGCCCTTTCACAGTATTTTCACTGCAATTGAGAATTCTGCCAAGCTCCTTATACTTCAAACCATCGATCTTGCTCAATGTCAGTATTTCCCGTTTGTCCGGAACCAACTTGAGCATCGCCCTGTTCAGCATGTCAAATCTCTCATCCCTGATTGTATTTAGTTCATGGTCATGATCTTCGACCGAAATAAGTCTTTCAGAATCCTCGCTAAATACATATTTGTTCTGTTTCCTGAAATGATCCACGCTCACATTATGAGCAATACTATACATCCAGGTGGAAAACTTTCCATATCCCCGGAAACTATCCTTATATTTAAGAATTTTTATAAATACTTCCTGCACCATATCTTCGCTAACATCTCTGTCGTATGTGATCTTAAAGAAAAAACCGAAGAGATTTTTCTTATGCCTTTCAAACAGGATACCCAATTTGTCAAGATCGCCCTCCTTCAGCTGCAACATAAGTTCATTATCTGTATTCAAAATGGTTCCCGTTTGTTTTCAGAATTTATCTTTCAAATTCGGACCGCCAATATTATAACGTCTAAAACAGGAAAAGGTTACGGGAAAAAAACTTTTCTATTTCCGGCTCTCCCTTTGATTATCTATTACAAATTTGTTAATCTGAATAATCAGGAGTATAAAATAGAAAGAAAATCATATATCCTATTGATTGCACAATTTATTATAATTTCACTGATTTTTTTAACGTCAAACTCATGCTGCTGTCAGCCCCCTGATATTAATCAATTAGCTGTCGAGTATCTTCAGAAATGGAAATTATTTTATCCCTCAGAAGCTCTTGCTGCAGGAGACAAAGGATCGGCTCTCAGGTTTGAAGATTTTTCGGACAATAATATTCAGAAGTGGATAAAGTTTAATGAAGAAATTCTTCTGAAAATATCTGAGAACAAGTATAAAGATAAATTATTGCTCGATGAGAAGATAGATATGAAGCTTCTTGAGAGGAAAATAAATCAGGAAATTTACAAATGGAAGAACGATAAAGCCCACTTGAATTCACCTTCATTATACGAAAAGTTGATCTCCCAGGCCTTTACTCACATTATTGCCCGTCCCCTGAAAGATAGATCAGCGATGAGAGAGGCTGTTACAACCCGCCTGCATGGAGTAGTCCGCTTATGCCAATCAGCAGTCGTTCAATTAGAGAACGGGGCTCCTGAAAGATCAACCGGTGCTGCACACGGCTTGAAAAACACTGCCGGATTTTATGGATCGGGACTGCCTGATATTCTTGGTGCCTACTTTAATGACCCCTCCACTAATAACAAATTCCGGGAAGATATCGAGAGGGCTGTGCAAAGCATCAGGGAGTTATCCTCACATATCACCCTAAAAATAATTCCCGGATCTTCTATCTCAGATCAACTCGGAAAAGAAAAATATAACAAGATACTTCGTCTATATACAGGGTTAAAGATACATTCGTTAAAACTTCATAAAATATCATCTGATGAGATCGAATTGGTCAGGGAGATGATCAAAAAACTCTCAGTCGAATTCTTTAAATCTGAACACCCGGGGAAATATGCCGGAGGAATAATTCCCGAAAAATGTATTCAATACGCTTTTACGAAAATGGAGTCTCACAGGGTAAATAACTCCGCAGATTTCCTTGAACAATTTATAACCCTGATCGACGAAGCAGAGAACTTCATATATAAAAAAAAAATAACTTCAATTAAAGATTCCAGATCACTTCATACAGCGCTATCACCTCCCCACTTTGCAGGTGCCGCGATCGGAGGAGTTTATCCGGCAGGGCCTTTTGATCCTGATGCAGATACTCTCTTTTATCTGCCTACTATTCCCGATGATTCCCCTGACAAAGTAAAAGACAGGTTCTACAGGTCCTTTAATGATCACTTTAATAAAATGATAATCACACATGAAATATTCCCCGGGCACTATTTTCAATTGAAAGAGAGTTCGCGGAATCCTCATATTGTCCGGACTGTTTTCGGAGATGATCTTTTTATTGAAGGCTGGGCTACTCTCTGTGAGCAATTAACTCTTGACAGGGGGTGGGATAAAAACAATATTCTTACGAGGCTTGCCCACCTGAGAAAAAGACTGGAAAATGCTGTTCGGGCATTCAGTTCAGTTCAGGTCCATTGCAACGGTTGGAGTAAAGAAAGAGTGCTGACCTTTGCCGTGGAGAAGGGATTACTGGCCCCTCAATTTGCAGAGAATCTCTGGCATAGGGTAATTAATTCTCCCTTTCAACTTACATCCTATTTCCTTGGTTTCAGACAATTTGACATGATCTTGAAAAAGAGGGAAAAGAATCCTAAATTCAGCATTCAAAAATTCTGCGATAAAATTTTGAATTCAGGATCAATGTCGCTTGACCTCATTGAACAGGCAACAGGATCTTAAAAACTACCAGTTTAAGGGAATTTTAAGGAACCCTTATATTCTGTGAGGATCAGATAGGACCTTCATTAGAAATTGTCATCGCAGGAAGCAGGAAGAACATAGAAACCAAAAAGTTCCTGAAAACACTATATAGCCAATTCATGCCCGGAAAGGTGGTAATTCTTCATGAACCGGGGAAAAGAGGCAGGAAGATAGAAGCTCTTGTCCCCCTTTTAAAAGATCAAATTCAAATTAACAACAAAACAACATTCTACATTTGTGAGAATTTTGCCTGTAAAATGCCGACAAATAGCGCCCGGAAAGCGAAACAGCTTCTCACGGAAAAATAAGTAATCCGGATTGCATTTTCAAAACAAAAGATACAAATTTTACATATAAAAAAAATTATTCAGGTTTTTCTTTTATTTCACTCTCATCATGGTTTTCCATGATCTCTAAACTAAACCGCCTTTTTTTCTTCATTCCCGCAGCAGCAAGAATGGTTCGAATTGCGTGTGCGGTACGTCCTTTTTTCCCAATAACTTTGCCCAGATCGGATTGATGAGTTCTTAATTCCAGAATACTTGTCTGTTCACCATCAATCTGAGTGACTTTTACATCATCAGGATTGTCAACCAATGCCTTACATACTATTTCAACCAGTTCCTTCATTTTGATCTCCTTGTAGATCAGATTTGATTTTCTTAATGAATCGTTTCAATTTTAGCTTCATCTCCAAATTAAAAATCGTAAGCGTTGATAGCACTTGTAATGGTAGGATATTCAAACAAGATCATTTTTGCAAGTCTACTTCCGGAAAATATATTTTATTAATCTCTTTACTTTACAATATGTCTTTACAATCTGTAATTATTTAGCCATTTTTTTTAATATTTCTTGTTTAGGAAAATAATTTCAAAATATTTTTTTTTCTTATATACCGGCTATATAATATACTTATTCCGAACTTTTCCAGATAAACACTAAAGTTTGGAATAAGAAATGCTTGTAAATAATGGTCTTTAAAAGAAGGAGAAATTTACATGAAAAAAAGAGCATTATTATTTACAGTGATCGCATTATTCTTTATAACCCTTACCAATTGCAATCCGGGTACAGAGCTTCAGGAAGAATTGCTCTCGATCAATAACGGGAATAATACCAGCCCCACAGGAAAAATAAAGCTTGTACTCAATTCAGATAACGGATCTTCATTATCCAGTGTAATGGTATCCACTAAGGAAGACATATTAAACCTTTTCATTATTATTAAAGGGCTGGAAGTTCATAAGACCTCCGGTTCGGATGCCGGCTGGCACTCTCTCCCTATTGAAGAGGGATCATACGACCTGATGGCTCTTGATAATAATTCATGGGCTGAATTGATCTCCCTCAGTGAGATTACTCCCGGAATATACAATAAATTAAGATTTGAAGTTACAAGTGCCGAAGTTACAACTATAAGTGGAATCTATACCGTTGATATACCAAGCGGAAAAATAAAAATTGGACTTTCATTTACTATTAGTGAAGATAAAATAGTAGAGATAACGATGACAATAGATCCCCAAAAATCTTTAAAAGTCAAAACATTTAAAAATAAGGACCCGAAATACACACTGAATCCTGTTTTTAAAATCTCAGGAGTTTCCGAGGAAGAAGATATAGATTAATCACCTGACTATTTAAATTGTCGGGTCTTTTATCTTTTTTAGTGCAAATTTAACAAATCTGGATTTTACCTGCTCACTGGCAATGATCTTATCCATTTTTGGTAATGCACAGATTCCTTTTACCATTTTATTTAAAAATTTACTTCCCCGCCCGGCCCCCTGATCGAACAACAAATGGGCTAAACGTCCTTTCTCAAGGGCCATTCTGATCGTCCGCTCGATTGAATTTTTTGAAACATAAGGCCTGGCCTCTCGTGTTTCCATCTTCATGGCATTGTTTTTTCCGCATGCTGATACACATATGCCGCACCCGATACAACGATCAATATCAATCTTTGGCATTAACTGGTTCTTTTTATTGGCGACCTGGGAATATGGTTCCATAACAATGGCACCTACCGGACAGGCCCGGGCACACCTGCTGCAGCCTCTACACTCATCTGATACTACCATCGCCTGATAATTACTCGGATTTACTGCAAGCAGATCATATTCCTTTATAGCCTGCAATTGTCCGCAGCAGCAACTGCAGCAATTACAAATATAAGTCGGCCTGTTCATTACATTATCTGCAATTTGCACCAATCCGCCCTCCCTGGAACGCTCAAGTATCTCCATAGCCTCTGACCGGTTAATTTCCCGGCCGAAATTTCTCGAGATGACATAATCTGCACCTGCATTAAGTGAAAAGCATACTTCCAGAGGACTATCACATTTCTTACCCAGATGCTCTGCTTTATGACGGCAATAACAATTGGTAACTGCAATCTTACGGGCCCTTTTTATCAACTCGGTCGACCGTTCCCAACTGAGAATGTCCGGTAATTGATCTTCCTGCAAGGCAGTTTCCTGAACAAGGGTTCTCCCGACAACCGTATCAGTCCCGAAGACCTCCTCCGCAAATGCCGGATCCCCGTGAATATAGGAATCAAGAGCTTTTGCCATTTTTTCTTTGGGAATAGAATCGGAGAGCCTCATCATTGAAAATTCAAAAAAGCCAACTACCGGTGGTGAAAGCAAGTAAAGAGCTCTCTTGGTCCGGGGATTTACTATGTCCATTACAATACCCTTGTCGGCCATAGCATTAAGGCGAGGTAATAATTCATCGGCATCTAATTTAGTTCTCTTTGCAATATCTTCCAATTTTGATGGCATATTCGGCATACGTGAGGCCAGCCATGCCTCTTCCGGTGAAAAGAGTATCTCGAGTATCTCCTCCCGCCCCTTTCTTGCATCTGATTCACCAGGTTCGGGCAAACCAACCTGACCGGCATCCAGTCTCTGCAGCAGCTGTTTATACCCCTCTTCCAAACTTATTGAATGTCCCATTAACAGCCTCCCGATTACAATCTTAGATCCAACTCTATGTTCAGATTCTGTTATTTCTTTAGTACTTTTCTTACTCTCAAAGGCCAGGCAGTTTTTTTAACATTGTTTTTCTCATTCTTTTCATTGATCCAATTTTCAGGATCTGCAATTACTTTTACATAGACTGTTTTCCCCGAATCGAAATATGCAAAATGCTGGCATCGGTAATTGCTTTCATTAGGTTTAAGATGAGTAGTGATTGTACCGATCTTTGAAAATCGCATTTTTGGATTTGTACCTGCATACACACTGATATTGAAAAGTAGATTCATTGCTGGAGAATCCTTCCAGGCCTTT
>JAGLQR010000064.1 GCA_023136725.1 Candidatus Aminicenantota bacterium | reverse complement strand
TCTGTGTGATCGGAGGTGGTGACAGTGCAATGGAGGAAGGTACTTTCCTCACAAAGTTTGCAAAAAAGGTATATATAATCCAC
The DNA here is from genome assembly GCA_023136725.1 of Candidatus Aminicenantota bacterium. GTDB lineage: Bacteria > Acidobacteriota > Aminicenantia > UBA2199 > UBA2199 > UBA647. The sequence goes on along the minus strand of JAGLQR010000064.1, from coordinate 7,937 downwards.
AGGCGTGATGAGTTCCGTGCTTCAAAGATCATGGTTGAGAAAGCTGAGAAAAATCCTAAGATTGAATTTGTCCTCAATGCTGTCCCTGAAGAGATGCTGGGTGAAGAGAGAGTTACCGGGATCAGGGTTAAGGATACAAAGACAGGGGAAAAAAGGGATATAGATCTTGACGGTATATTTGTAGCGATCGGGCATACTCCAAGCACAAAGTTATTTAAGGATCAGGTAGATATGGACAAAAAAGGATATATTATTACTTCACAGGATAAGAACAAAATGACATATACTAACATCCCGGGGGTTTTTGCATGCGGGGATGTTCAGGACTCTTCATACAGGCAGGCAATTACTGCAGCAGGGAGCGGATGTCAGGCAGCTCTGGATTGTGAAAGATATCTCGAGGAGAATGAATAACGGATCTCTTTTATAATCCACAAACAGGGTTAATAATTGAATCTAAAAAGTATAACTTTCTTTATAATTGTTACTATCTTTGCAGTAGAAGTTCTTCAACCTAAATACCATCCGGAGATCAATTGGAAAGAGATCTCCCATGGTAGATTTATTGTAATTTATCCTGAAGGTTTTAAAGAGCAGGCAGATTATTCTCTGCTTGTGGCTGAGGAACTTTACCCCATTATTAAAGATTTCTGGAAGTGTGAAATTAACAGCAGAGTAAGGATACTTCTCCACGATTCATCAGACTGCTTTGATGAGGATTCTACTTTTTTTCCTTATAACAGGATCAGGATATCAGTTTATCCGCCGGAGCCTCACTCTCTGTTCGGTAACTATACTGATCATGTCAGGGATGCAATAAGACATGGCTTGAACAGGATATTTGTCTATAACCAGGGCTCAAAAACACTGAGATTTTTCAGGAAATATTTTGGAATAAACTCCATCTTCTTCCCGACCATCTTTATTCCGGGATGGGCTTTAGCGGGAATTTCCGCCTATGAGGAGATCAATTCAAATACTGATACAAGATTCCATTCACCGGAATTCGACCTGATATTAAAGAATGTTGTAAAAGATAGGAAACTTCCTCCTTTAGGATCTTTGAAAAGCAAATTGTCAAATTGGCCCGGACCTTTTTCTCCCAGCATATTCGGAACCGGTCTTGTAAAATTTCTCTCCTCAAACGTAAACAGGAATAAGATCAGAGAATTTGTGAAAAATTATTCCTCCCACCCGCTGCCATTCAGATTCAAGGGTTTGTTCAACCTCAAGTTCATGTCTATGTCAGAGAGGTTTATGATGGTGTTCGGGAAGGATATTAAGAATGTCTGGAAAGATCTTGAACTTGAGATCGGGAAGAGTGACGTCAGTCCTCCAAGAATATTGACAGATACAGGTTTCGTTAAAAAATTTCCTTTATATCTTTCAGACGGTAGTGTTATTTTTTTCAGTGAAAATTTTAAAAGCTATCCAGGAGTATATATTCTCAGATCATCAGAAAAAAGGGCGTCTCTCCTTTTCAGAAAAAAGTCTGTGAAAGGGATAAGCTATTTCGAAGATAAAAAATTACTCTATTTTTCAGCTGTTGATATGTTCCGGAAATATTATAAATTTGCTGATATCTATAGTTTTGACTTTGATAAAAAAAAGGTCTCAAGAATAACGAGAGGAGGAAGGCTCACATATCCTGTGAGATTGAAGAACAGGATCTATTGCATAAAAAGGGACAGATTCGGGTCATATCTCTCGTATTTTGAGATCGGGCATTCGAAAATAAATGTTATTTCAAAACGGTTCAGTTTTTTAGCAGGGCTCTCTATTTCTCCTGATTCGGGATATATTACCGCATCTGTTAAGACCGGGAGTGGTAATTGGAAGATAGGTGTTTTCAATTTGAGCGGAGCCCTGAAAGGACTTGTTGAGCATGGCGGTGAGAGGGCTTTTTCCCCTGTCTGGAAAAACAATGATGAACTGATGTTCGTGACATCACTTGAAAAAAGATTCGGGCTGGCATCTTTTAATGTAAAGTTGGGGGAGATGAAAATTTATAATTCTGATAAATTTCCGTCATTCAAATATTTTGATGTAATTGGTGGAAATATGATCATTGCTCCGGTTCTTACCGGAAAAGGTTATGATCTGATGAAGATCGATCTTGGGAAGATGGAGCCGGAAGTGAATAGCTTACTCTTTCTCCGGGATGAAGGAAGAAGGTGCCTCTGAAGTAATATCAGATACAATCGAGCAGCAGGTATAAACCCTTAAGGGACTTTTCCCCGAAATATTTTACTCTAACTTTCCGGGAAGGAGGAAATGAACTTCAGGCGGGGATCATGGCCTCCGGATTTGATTCTTTGCATCATCACTATTTATAAAGTACATGTATCTTGCAGGATTGACCAGCGGGAGATCTAATTATTATTTCAATTATACTTTCAACGGATTTCCCGGGGAACTTGATTTGAAATTTACAAAGTTTTCTGATTTGAACATAAGTGATGAGAAGGGGGAATTCTTCCATGATACGGAAAAATTTACTGCTTCATTATAGTTTCCCGCTCATTAAGACTATTGACAGTGATCCTTTCATTTTATACAGACATCCATTTTGAAAAAGGAGTGGATGAATTTCAGGATACTTTAGAGGATATTAACACCATTCATAATGGAATAAGGGCCGGTATAACAATTAATTCCACTGATGTATATTACAATTCAATTTCAGAAAATAATGGATTTAATTTTAGTGCTGTATATTCGAAAGAAATGGAACTTTTCGGAAGCCGCTTTAATTCTAATGTTTTTACACTTGAGTATTCCCAGTTCATATCTTTTCCCCAACTCAATACTCTGGCGATGAGGCTGGCTTTTGCTGAATCATGGGGCGAGGGGAGACGGACTGTTTTATATGGGTGGAATCAGTGCAGGCGACGAGCAGAGTTATTCCGGTGAAAAATTGTTCGGACTCGTCAGAGGATACCCATCCGGCTACTTCAGCGGGACTACCGGTTTTTCATTAAACTTTGAATACCGGTTCCTTTTAAAAAAAATTGAAAGATCTTTCCTTATTTTTAAAAGTATCGAAAGTCTTTATGCATCACTATTTTTTGATTCAGGCCAGGTGTGGAGAGAGAGGATGGAATTTGATCCTGTAATTTCGGCCGGTGGAGAACTTAACCTGGTGTTGTATCTTGGTTCCTTAAGATATGTTGTAACCGGTGGCGTGGGGTATGGGATCAATCCCGAAAAATCTCCGGTTTTTTATTTCAGGCTCGGAAGTTCATTCTGAGATCAGGTATGATCAGCAAGCAGGTATTCTCTCTTTTTGAAAATATATACTGACGCGGCAAAGAATATGGCAGAGAAGATCAGAAGGGTTATCAACGCTTCTGCATAACCAGGCTGTACAATACTTATGTTGAGTATCCCTTTCTCTTTAGGTATCCTGATTGGCGACAGAGAATGGAGGTAGAAGAAGATTGTCAACTTCTGAGCGGTTCCGGGCAATATTTGTGCAATTGTTTCCCATCCGAATATATAAACTAATCCGATAATAGTTGATTTTTTTAATGAAACACCAAACATGAGAAAAAGGGAACTGTATGCAATAATTGCTATCAGTCCGGCAAACTGAAGTTGAAGAAGAGTCGCTAAACTATTCGTGGTAAGAATTCCTTTGAAGTGGGTCATGACATATAGAATCGTTGATCCGATTGCGAAACTGAGAAAGGAAACGGTAAGATATGCAGTAAATTTCCCGCTTAAAATAGAAAATTTTGAAACCGGGGATGTGTTCAGATAGATAAGGGTTTTGCTGTCGATTTCATCACTTAGAACTGCGGCGCCGAAAAGGAGTGAGATCAATTGGATGTAAAACTGGAAAAAGAAAGGCATCCCCCCATTTTTAAAAAAATCACTCCCGGCTAACAAGTTATCGTGATAAATCAGTTTCAGGCCGTTAATGATCAAAAATATCAGAAGCGGAACGAGCGAGAACAGAATAAAGAATTTTGTTTTTTTAGATCTCAGCAGGGTCTTTACAAAAAAAATGTAGATTATTTTAATTTTATTAAAATTAACCATTTTTACCTTCCAATTAGATAGTCAAAAACAGATTGAAGATTATCATCAGGAGAAGTTATTTCACTGACGTTGATCGCAGAATTGCTTATTGTATAAGTAAGCGTATCAAAGAATCTATCCCTCTTGTCTGTCTCAAATATCACTTTTTGTTCATTGTCCAGGAACTGGATGTTCAGGAGTAGATCATCACTGATCATTTTCTTTGCAAGTCCTCTGGCGTCATTACAAACAACTGAAACCTTATGAGGATGAGAACCGATGAGGTCTCTTATTTCCTGAATATCACCATGTGCAAATATTTTCCCCTGATGGATGAGGATCACATTGTTTGTCATTGCCTCTATTTCAGAGAGAATATGGGAGGAAACTATAATTGTCCTGCCCTCCTCCTCGAACTCTTTCAGCATCTTAATGATCCTGATCCGCCATAGGGGGTCAACTCCTCTCAATGGCTCATCAAGGATAAGCAGGTCGGAATCATTTATTATACTTGAGGCAAACTTAAGCCTTTGCCTCATTCCGAGGCTGTATGCCGTTATCTTTCTGTCTTTGCTGTCGGTCAGGCCCACTTTCTCAATAGCAGTAAGAGCTCTCTGGTCAGTCTCTTTTTTGCTATAGCCGAATAGTGCGGATTTGAACCGGATGAATTCCCAACCTGTAACTTCACGATAGTATGCATCAAATTCAGGGCAATACCCGATCCTGTGGAATAGCTCCTGATTGTTGAACACCGGCTCATCAAATATCCTGATCTCCCCGATATTCGGTTTTAATTGTCCTGTCAGGATCTTCAGGAAAGTCGATTTACCTGCTCCGTTCGGTCCCAGCAATCCCTGGATCCCTTTTGAGATATCTACAGATATTTCACTCAATCCCAGAACATTTCCATACCATTTTGAAAGGTTTTCACCTTTTATGACCGTACCCATTCTATACCTCCACCCTTTTGAGCCTGTATGAGAGGATAAGGAGAAAGACCGCTGTCAGTCCGAGGAGGATTACACCTGAAATCCACCCCGGGGCACTGAATTCGAGTTGTGTACCAAACACGAAGGATCCGAATTGCTGAATATTTTTCTCAATGGAGATATACATGAAATTATCGTTTCTGAATATTCCCCAGAACATCCCGGCGATCATCTGGCTCATGAAGAAGGCAACGAAGAAGATTATCTTTACAAATCTTCCGTTCTCGCTCAGTGATGAGAGCATTAGCATCAGGGATGACCAGAAGAGGGATATGACGACCGGGAATATAATTGATTTGGTCAATAAAGCAATTCCCGCAGAAAAATCTCCGGTAAAGATCACCTTGAAGATCACAAGAAGTATACCCGGGACAAGTGTGAACATGAGCAGATAGAAAAGGATTATTGAAAATTTTCCGGTTATATAATCAAGTTTACTTAAGGGCCTTGCAAGGTAAAGTGAGATCGATTTATGTTTAAGGTCATTGGATATCAACTCCGATCCTGCAAAAACTGAGATCATTGCACTCATGAAAACCAGGAATCCGTTTGTATAATATGTCCTGAAAAGTAGAGCATCTGAGGATATCATCTTAACAAGTTTTGACATCATCCTGAGTTCGGGCTTTGATGAGACATATAGCGCTATCAGAAAAATAAAGAATAGTGATGATGTAGTTGCGAACAATAATTTTGAAAATCTTTTCTTGTAAACACTCCTGATCCCATTGGTGAAAATCGGAAACCATTTTATCTTTGATTTGCTGAGGGTCCCTTCCCAATTGTAATAACCGCCTTCTCTAATTGGCACCGTTCTCTCCTATTGCATTCATGAACGTATCCTCCAGTGTGGATTTCCTCTTCAGGAAATGTTTGATGTGAGTTCCGGATTCAAGTGCAGCATCAAAGATCTCTTTTGTTGAAAAGTCAGAGGGGAGCTGCATCCGGATCACACCCCTTTCACCTTCTTCATATTTAAATTTTTGGAATTTTTTTAAAAATCCGGAACTATTTCTGCCAAGTTTGATCTCGAAGATGTCAATTTCTTTGGAAGCTATGACCGAGATCTTCTCATTGGCTATTATCTTCCCCTTATCCATGATTATCACATCTTCACATGTGGCTTCAATATCGGGCAGAATATGAGATGATATGATTATGCTCATTGTCCCTTTTCTTGAGATATCATTGATCAGTTCGATCATTTCCTTCCGGGAGCCGGGATCCATTCCGGATGTAGGTTCATCAAGAAAGAGTAGAACCGGATCGTGAACTATTGATGATGCGAGCTTAAGCCGCTGCATCATGCCGGATGAGTAGGTCTCGATCTTTCTATACCTCGATTCTTCAAGCCCGACATAATAAAGTACTTCGTGAGCCCTCTTTATAGCTTCCTGTTTGGGCATGCCGCTAAGCCTTCCGAGGTATGAAGTAAAGTCAACTGCATCCATTCCAGGGATGAGAGAGTCACTCTCTGACATATAACCGACCTGCTCTCTCAATTCTCTTCTATTCTCTTCTATGCCATAGCCAAGGACCTTACCGTTTCCCGATTGAGCTTTAAGAAAGCCCAGAATGAGCTTCATGAGGGTTGTCTTTCCAGCACCATTCGGGCCAAGCAGGCCGTAGATACCTTTTTTTGTGTTCAGGCTGACATTGTCGACAGCTTTAATGTCGCCATAACTGAAATTCAGCCCGTTCAATTCAATTGTTGTTTCCATTATCTACCGATACGTTTTTTTTTTGATATTGTTTCCTTTATGGATTATCATAATAAATTAAATTCAGGAGGAGATCGGATGAATAAAAATATTTTTGAAATAATTCTTCTTAACGGAAGGCCGGCAGCAGGGAAATCTGAAGTTATAGATTATCTGAAAAATGTACCAGTTGCAGAAAGGATAGAGAAATTCCATATTGGTGAATTTGAAGAAATTGATGACTTCCCGATCCTGTGGGAACAATTTGAAGATGATGATATTCTTGAAAAAATGGGTCTTCCCAGGCTCATTTCCGATCCTTTTTTCGAATACAAAGGAAAGAGATATGACGGTCATGTATTCAAGGAGAAATGGTATTGGAATTTTCTGATAAAAAAAATAAATTTTATCTATTGGAAAAAACTGAAAGAAGATCCGGGATATCATGATAACAAAACAGCTATCATCGAGTTCTCAAGGGGCTCTGAGCATGGAGGATTTACAGCAGCATATGATCACCTTTCTGATGAGATCCTCAAAAAAAGCGCAACCCTCTACATTGATGTTACCTGGGAAGAATCTTTGAAGAAGAACAGAAGACGGTATAATCCTGACAAGCCTGACTCTATACTTGAGCATGCACTTGAGGATATTAAAATTGAAAAACTTTATAAAGGATCTGATTGGAAGGACTTTATATCGGGGGATAAAGATTTTCTCCATATCGGTGATCACATGATCCCCTATGGTGTTTTTAATAATATGCCGGAGAAAACAGATGACCCTGCCAAGATAGGGCCTCACCTTGAAGAGGTATTGAACAAAATGTGGAAAACTTATTCTAAGAGGTAAGCATGCATACTAAAGAGTACAGGACAAGAAGAATTATCAACTGGTTCCCTATGGGGCTTACATATGCACTTCTCTACATGGGAAGGTACAATCTGACGGTCTCAAAGAATGCACTCGGGGACCTTATGACAAAAGCAGATTTCGGACTGATATTTGGAGTAGGTGCTGTCGTATATGCCCTCTCTTTTCTTATTAACGGCCCTCTCGTTGACAGGATAGGGGGAAGAAAGGGTATCCTTATAGCTGCTCTCGGAGCCGGATCGATGAACCTTGCGATGGGCATCTATCTAAAACATATTCTCTCTTCCCCAGATCCATCCTCTGCCAATCTCGTTCTTGTATTTTCGATCCTTTACGGGGCTAATATGTATTT
>JAGLQR010000063.1 GCA_023136725.1 Candidatus Aminicenantota bacterium | reverse complement strand
TGAAAAATTCCCCAATGCAACATCAATTTTATTATCATGAGTATCCAAATATCCCAGGTAATAATATGGACGAGGATATTGTTTATTCTTTATTACCACCTTTTTAAAGTATGTTCTGGATTCATTGAACCGCTTAGTTTCATAATAGAACATTCCAAATAGAGTGTTTAGTTCAACAGAATCCGGAATAAATTTTTCCGAACTTTTCAGACTGGATTCAACCAGGTTATATTCCTTAAGAATGAAATAATTAAATGCCCTGTAATAATACACCTCACCAAGATACGGCAGATCATTATCTATCATCTTATTCAGGACATCTACCGACCTCAAATGTTGCCCGAGTTGAGATAAACAAACAGCTTTTCCGAAAAGATTCATATAAGAAAGTGGAGCAATATCATCCGCCCTGCTGTAAAACTCAAGGGCCTTTGAATACAATTCATAATGGAGATATATTTTGCCCATGCCGGTTAGTGCAAAAGGTATCTTTTCATTTTGTTCAAGTACTCTCAGATAATATTCTTCCGCTTTTTTAAGCTTCCCTGTATTAAAGAATCTGTCACCTCTTCTCAGCAGCAATTCGATAAAATCCGGATATTCCCTTATCCCTTTGTCAATTTCAATAAAGATATCACGTAGAAAGTATTTAAAATTTGAAGCGGGAAATAACTTTATCATTTTTTTAGTTTCGATCCTGTAATTTCCCAAAACTCCCTGCCTGCTTTGATAAAGAATATAGAAAAAGTATTTGTAATCTTTATCAAGATCAGGCCTCAGATCCTTCAAATTCTGATCAGTAAATAGAAAAGTCTTCCCAGGAAAAAGCACTCTTTGTGCTATTTTGAAATATAACTCAGCAATCCTTATGTTTTTTTTTATAGTAACCAATAGTTGTTCGGCCTTCTCCAGATCTTTGATCCCGGGAAGAGAAAAAAACCTTGCTCTGACCGCACGATGAAGAAGAGCAAAAAACAACTTCTCTCTAACCTTTAATGAATCCTTTAATTGTAACGCATCATTATAATACCGGATAGAATTTGTCCATCCCACCCAATACATTTTCTCAAACTCTTTATTTCCTTTTTCAACCATCTCCAGAAAACGTGCCTCTTCAATGATATCCTTATCAGTTCTGATCTTATTCTGATTGATCCCTGAACATCCGGTACTAATTAAAAATGTCATTATAAGAAAGAAAAGTGAGATATACTTTTTCATTTTTTCTCCATTTGGGTAAAAAGAGTATTGTTGTTAATTATGATAATCAAGAAACAGTTTTTATACAATTTCATTTGATCCATAGTTTAATACGGACACATCAATTCAAATATTTAAGTAAACTATAATTTCCATAAATTTGTTAAATATTCTTTATTGTCTATATTTAAGAGAACCGTCCCCATTAAATATAGACACAATTTTGGAATCAGGATAATCAGGCCCCCCAGTCTGGGCTGATTTAGGGGCCAATTATAATGCCGTGAGAAGTTAAGAAGTTACGCTACGTCCCTCATTTCAGGGGTGATGGTCACTGAGCTTGTCGAAGTGACAAGGATTTAAAAAAACATATTTCAAGGCACCGTCCCCCATGAGAGTCAATGATTTTTTTTGTTAATTCTGTTATAAGTTGGATATGGCGGGGAAATTGTCTTATGAGAGGTATTTGTGGTTTCATTCCAGGTTGAAGGCCGGGAAATATCCGAAATTGTCCGATCTGTCTGAAAAATTTGAGATATCGCAAAGGCAGGCTTCGAGAGAGATCGAGTTCATGAGACTGTTTTTTGATGCTCCCATAGAATATTCCAATGACGAAACCGGATACTTTTATTCGGATGATAAATTCGAACTTCCCGGTATCTGGGCATCTGAGGAAGAGATCGTAACTCTGATCATTGCGAAAAGACTGGCTTCGACGATCCCACATAAGAAGAGGAAAAAAAGATTTGATACTTTTATAAAGAAATTTCTGAACGATACAGGGATCGATATTTCCACACTTGAAAAGAAGATCTCCATTAAAAACATCCGATTCTATAAAGTAGACCCGGCAGTATTCGAAACCGTGGTCCTGGGGCTCAGCAATGGAATGAAATTAAAGATACACTATAGCTCTCCTTATAAGGATGACCCGGGAATGCGTATAGTGAATCCCCTCCACCTCCTCCTCTATATGGGCAACTGGCACCTCTTTGCATATTGTGATGAGAAAAAAGAGATCAGGGATTTTGTACTTTCAAGAATTTCAGATTCTGAGATCACTAAAACTATGATCCCTGAAAAACTGAAAAAAAGGAACCTGAGGAAGAAGGTTTATGAGAATTACGGGATCTTCCTCGAAGGTGAAAAAACAGAAGTGGCACTGAAATTTTCAAGTAGTTCCGCAAAAGTGGCAAGGGAACAAATATGGTTTTTGAACCAGGTAGTTGAAGAATCCGGCAACGGTGAAATAACCATTAAATTTCCCGTATCTGATTTCAGGGAAGTGCTGAAAGATATACTTGCACTCGGCCCCGGGGTAGAGGTAATAAGCCCTCCGGAATTAAGAAAAATGGTAATAGATACTATCAGTGATATGAGAACACTTTACAAGATCTGAGAGTTCATCTGCCACCTTATTGATTATCCTTTGATTAATTGAGATAATCTGAATATTAACGGAGGCGATATTTGAAAGGTATAATTCTTGCAGGCGGACACGGGACAAGGCTTTATCCGATGACATTGCCTGTATCAAAACAACTTCTGCCGGTTTATGACAAACCAATGGTCTACTATCCCCTTTCCACACTTATGCTTGCTGGGATAAGAGAAATTTTAATAATTTCAACACCGGAAGAACTCCCGAGGTTTACAAAATTATTCGGAACCGGTGAACAACTTGGTTTGAAAATAGAGTACAAAGAGCAGGCTGAGCCCCGTGGAATAGCAGATGCATTCATAGTAGGAAAAGATTTCATAGGCTCAGATAGTGTATGTCTTATTCTGGGTGATAATATTTTCTACGGCCATGATCTGATCTCAATGCTGGAGAAGAGCAGCAGGATAGAAAAAGGTGCTATTGTTTTCGGATACTATGTAAAAAATCCTGAAAGGTATGGTGTTGTAGAGTTCGATAAGAACAAAAAAGTTATTTCGATCGAAGAAAAACCGGATAATCCCAAATCAAACTTTGCCGTAGTAGGACTCTATTTTTACGATAACAGTGTGGTTGAACTGGCTCACACAATAAAACCTTCAGCAAGGGGTGAGATAGAGATAACAGATATCAACAACGAATACCTGAAGAGGGGAGAAATGAAAGTGGAATTGATGGGGCGGGGATATGCCTGGCTTGATACAGGCACAAACGGCTCCCTTCTCGATGCATCAATGTTCGTTAAGACCATAGAGGACAGACAGGGGTTAAAAATTTCCTGCCCTGAAGAGATCGCATTCAGAAGAAATTATATAAGCAGGCCTGAGCTTAAACACCTTGCGGACAAATTATCTCCCAGTGATTACGGGAAATACCTTATAGATATACTTGAAGAGGAATAAATGCCTGCTAAAAAAAGAGCTTTAAATAATGTTCTTGTTACCGGTGGTGCAGGATTCATCGGGAGCAATTTCATCCGTTATATGCTTGAAGAAGCAGGTTTTCTGGGAAAGATTATCAATGCGGATAAGCTTACATATGCAGGGGATAAGAGCAACCTGGATGATATAGAGGAAAAGTATGGAGGAGAAAGATATTTTTTCACTAAAACAGATATATGCAGCCGGGAAGATATTAATAGAATTTTTAAACAATTTGAGATAGATACGATTGTCCATTTCGCAGCTGAATCCCATGTCGACAGATCAATCACTGGACCGGAGGATTTTATCCAGACAAATATAGTAGGAACTTTTGTTCTTCTCGAAACTGCGAGAGAATTCTGGGCTCCGGGTGAAAAGAATCTCTTTCATCACATTTCAACAGATGAGGTCTACGGCAGCCTGGGGGCAGAAGGATATTTCCTTGAAACAACCCCTTACGATCCGAAGAGCCCGTATTCGGCATCAAAAGCATCTTCCGATCACCTTGTCCGTGCATATGCAAACACTTACAACCTGCCTGTCACACTCTCCAATTGCTCAAATAATTACGGCCCCTATCAATATCCTGAAAAACTGATCCCCCTGATGATCCACCATGCTTTAGAGGGGAAGGAACTCCCTGTTTATGGCGATGGAGCAAATATAAGGGATTGGCTCTATGTAACAGATCACTGCTCTGCTATATGGAAGATTCTCTCTGACGGGAAATCCGGAGAAACCTACAACGTAGGCGGGGACAGTGAAATGAAGAATATTGAAGTTGTCAGAGGAATATGCGACATCCTGGACAACATTTATCCTGTCAGCAAAAACCCCGGATCCTTCTGCAAAAAAAGTTATTCCGAACTGATAAAATTTGTCACCGACAGGCCGGGACACGACAGAAGATATGCAATTAATTGTGAAAAGATAAAAAAAGAGCTCGGCTGGCACCCATCTGTCAATTTCAGCAGCGGACTCGAATCTACGGTCAGGTGGTATTTTAAAAAATTTTCCGGTTGATCTGAACTTTCCTCTATTTCTGAATTCTCAACACACGGAAAATATTATATAATGATAATAATGAAAAACGGGGAAGCTGCAAAGATATACAGATCAATATTCAGGAAAGATATTCCCGGCATAGTTCAGCAGAGATTTGAAAACCCATCTGTAAAACTGGAATCAGCATTTCCGGAAAGCGACCTTATAAAATACAGAAAAATAATTGACAGAATATCCGACCTTGCTGCTGTTGAGTATGCATCAAGAATAACGGGGACCAATCAACTGCTTATAAAAAAATTTCAGATCATGATCTATCTGGGTGAGTGTATGCCCGGGAACTTCAATGTTTTCATAAATGAAAAGAGAGGGCTCATCAGAACTTTGTTAATGTTCACAACAATTCCATTTAATTCGGTTTACAAGTTCATCAAGGGGTTCCTGGCCCTTAAGATCAAAACAAAATGAAAAAAGAGATAGTAATAATCGGCGGTGGTGCTTCGGGTGTTTCTGCTGCTCTTGGTTTTGCAGAGAAAGGGATTATCCCCACTATAATTGATGTAGGAATGAGATCAGACAAAAAGCATCAGGCTGTCGGGAACCAGTATGACTACAGAAAAGATAACGACCTTTATGACCTGATGATAGGAAGTGAACTGGAAGGGCTTTCAAATGTTCTGGATGGGACCAGCTTACCACCTAAATTAACCACTCCCATGAACAATTATATTATTTCAGGATCAGAGGAACTTTCCCCGATCCGGTCTTCCAATTTCAGCGCTATTCAAAGTTTTGCTTCAGGAGGCCTTGCTGCAGCATGGGGCGCAGGCCTTTACAGATATAATGATGAAGATCTCGGTTCCCTCCCTTTAAGATCAGGATCACTGGAGCCATATTATGATCGCCTTTCGAAAGAGATCGGAATTTCAGGTGAGAACGATGACCTCTCTCAATTCTTCGGTAATGACAACACCCTCCTTCCACCATTCAGATTGTCAAAAAAAGCAGAACACCTTTACAAAAATTATCAGAACAAAAAGAAAAAATTCAACCGGAATGGAGTATTCATCGGTTATCCGCGCCTCGGGGTCCTGACCCGCGACCATATGGGAAGAAAACAATGTGACTATTCTAATTTTGAAACATGGCTGAATGATATCCCCTGGGTATACAATCCCGCTCATTCACTTGACAGATTGATAAAAGAGAACAAGATAAAATATATGTCAGGAATTCACATCAATTCATGGAGCAGAAAGAACGGAGAAATAATAATTGAGGGTAAAAATATTCAGGACGGATCTCCGTTCAGGAAGAACACTGATACACTGCTTATTGCCGCCGGGACCATAAACACCACAAAAATGGTTCTGAGATCAAAGAGAGACACAAAAAGCAGACTTAACATTCTCGATAACCCGCTATTGCAGGTACCACTCATATTCCCTGCATTTTTAGGTTCTCCTCTCGACAAATCGGCATTCGGAATGACCAACCTGAATCTTATATTTAAATCCCCGGACAGCAAAAAAACTTTACAGGGAAGCATAATAGAACTTACCTCACCGCCCAGATCGGTATTTTTTGAGAGATTCCCGGTAAGCTCCGTACTTAATTTGAAAATGATCAAAATGGTCTCGCCTTCTCTTCTCGCTATGTTCCTCTATTATCCATCCTCCCCGGATGAAGCCGGATCAATTCGTCTCACAAATAATAATGAACTCGAGATCGAACAAAAAGATTATGTAACAGAGAGAGAACCTGTAAAAAAGATCGTAAGGGCACTTATCCGGATGGGCGCATGGACTCACCCGCTGATAATACAACAATCAAAACCCGGATATGCCATCCATTATGCCGGGACAATACCGATGAGAACCAATACAACTTCCGAGTATGAATCCTCCATAAACGGAGAACTCCATAAAGAGCCGGGAGTTTATATTATAGACGGCGCTCCATTCTCACACATCTCATCAAAGAACCTCTCTTTTACAATAATGGCAAATGCAATGAGAATTGCAGACAATATTTCCAAAGGTAAATAAAATGAAAAAGAAAATAGTAATAACCGGAGCAGGCGGGCTGATCAGCAATGGTATAGCCGCATATTTGAAAAAGAAGGATAAAGATATTGAGATCACCGGTGTTTCACCGGAGATGAGTAAAATAGATAATTTTGACCATGTTATCATAAAGCGATTCGGAGAAACTCTCTCCATACCTGATGAAAAATTCGATCTTATCATCCATTGTGCATTCGATAAAGATGACAAATCCAACGAACTTAATACAAGAGGCACGATAGAGTGGGCCGGGGATGCTGAAAAAGCGGGAATAAAAAAGCATATATTCCTGAGCTCAATATCTTCACAATCGGAATTTCTCTCTCCTTATGGAAAAAGTAAGAAAGATCTCGAAAAATGGTTTTTAAAGAAAAATTATTTTGTTTTCAGGCTGGGGCTGGTCATTGCGAACGGAGGTATGTTCGGGAGGCTTCTAAGTTCAATTCAAAACTCTCCGGTGATCCCACTTATCAGCGGCGGAAAATTCCTTGTATTCCCGACCAATCCGGAAACAATCTATGATCATGTTTACAGAATCCTGCAGGATAAGGTCATTCAACATAAGGGAAAGATATGGAATCTCCAATATAAACAAGGAACTTCTCTCAAAGATATTCTTATCCTGCTGAAAAAGAAAACAGGGAAGAGAGCCATTTTCATACCCGTTCCCTATTACTTTGTCTATCCTGTTGTGAAACTGGTCGAAATAATGAAAATACCCGGAATCGATATTGATACGGGAAATTTAAAAGGACTTAAGTGGAATAGTAAAATTTCAATCGGGTCCGATCTCGAATCACTCGGCTATCCGGAACGGGACCTGGCTGAGATCATCAACAAGATCGATATTTGAATACCGTATAAATATCATCCTAAATTGACACCCTGAAATTTAGATGATATAAATTCTATAAATTAAAAGCAGATAATCAATGGACACCATCTTAATTGTAATTCCTTTATATAATGAGGAAAAAAATATCTCAGGTGTAATATCCGATATTCACGAAAACTTCAATAATGCAGATATTATTGCAGTAAATGACAGATCGAGTGATAACACAGCCGAAAAACTTGAAGAGTTGGGTGTTGCCCACCTGGATCTTCCTTTCAACATGGGGTATGCAGGCGCAGTTCAGGCAGGCTTCAAATATGCTGCAGGCAAGAACTATGATTATGTGGTCCAGTTTGACGGTGACGGACAGCATATGGCGAAGGAGATCGGCAAACTTTATGAACACATTAAAAATAAAAAAGCTGATATCGTTATCGGATCAAGATTCAAGATCAATACTGACTATCCTCACCCTCTTTTCCGCAGGATAGGTTCCAGCATATTTTCGCTCCTTATCCGCTGGACCTGCAGGAAGAAGATAACAGATCCGACTTCGGGATTTCAGATATTAAG
>JAGLQR010000062.1 GCA_023136725.1 Candidatus Aminicenantota bacterium | reverse complement strand
CAAGTTCACTCAGAACCCGGGCATGCTCTTTTCTTATCACCCTTACCTTTTGATTAACTCCCTGATATTCAATTAATTTTCCCGAGATTTCCTTTTCTTTTTCCTGTATGGAAAATTCCATATTTTGAAATTTTTCCTTTTCATTCAGCAGATCTTCTTTTTTTTGTTTCAGCCCTTCAAAATCAACATTGTATTTTGTCTTAAGCTTCTTGATCTTGAACAATTTTTCCTCTGACCTGTTCAGTTCCGCCTCATTATGTTCAATATTCCCGCCTTGTTCTGAAAGCAATGTTGATATTTCAGGAATTGTCTTATAGAACTTTTGTATCTCATCCCTGAATGCGGACATTTCAGGATAAATACTATTAAGAAAATCTATGCTCTTAAGTGAATCTGTAAGACGGTTATACACTGAAGTTTCTGACCTGTAAATATTATCCAGAACATGATTTGAGCTGTTTATGATTTCTTCCGCCGAAGAGAGTATTTTGACTTTTTGTTCGAGTTCATCTTCAGATTCTTTTTCCAGATCTATATCCCGGATTTCAGACAATTGGAAATCTATAAAATCAACCTTTTCAGAAGCGTTCTTTTCTTCCGCCTTCAGATCGTCCAGATCCGCCTTCAGAACTGTCAATTCATCAAATAATTCACCCATCTCGGTCAGGATCACTTTATTATCGGAAAACCTGTCAATGAAATCCAGATGGTTCGACGAGCTGAGGAGGAAAAGGTATTCATTCTGGCCATAAATATTTAAAAGATTCTCAGCAGCTTCCTTTAGTTTATGAAAGGGGACGGCCTCTCCATCCAGAAATGCCAACGACCGATTTTTATTTCCGGCAGATATCTCTCTTCTAAGGACAAACTCATCACCATTGTTCACAAAAAACGCTTCTACCTTAAGGTTTTTTGTCTTATCTCTGACCGAATTCGGTGGGATCTTCTTCTCAATAAGGAGCTTAATTGCATCAATCAAAAGGGATTTGCCGGCACCGGTTTCTCCCGTAAGGATGTTCAATTCAGGGCAAAAATGGATCTCTGCTTTTTCTACAACAGCAAAGTTTTCAACCCTTAGATATGTAAGCACCAGATGTTCTCCCGAAATCGACAATCTCTCTTCATCAGAGAAGATATTTATACTCAATAGGGGTTGACTTGTCAAATTCCATACTACAAAATGTGGTTTGTTAAATGCAATTATACAGGGTTTTTATATCCCTTTATTACTACATATGATCCTTGCCCGTATCCGCCGGAAATTTTTTCAGAGAGAGTATTACTTTTTCTGTCAAATATTAGCGTCTGTGCATATTCGAGAGATTCATACCCGGATTCGGTTAAGATCCTGCTTGTTTCAGGTGCTGAATAAAAGTCAGCATCCTTAAAGAACTTACTTTTCTCTTTTCCCTTGTTATAAATATCCCCCAGATAGCTCTCTCTGTCTATAAAACCGACCAGAACTGCACCACCAGGCCGTAATATCCTGTAACTCTCAAGAAAAGCCTTCTCGGGTGAATCAAAGAAACATATTACTGTATTGAACAAAACAAAATCAAAACTTTCAGATCTTAGAGGTAAAGATTCGGCAATCCCTCCGATAACCTCAAGGCCTTTTCGAACAGCAATATTTCCCATTGGTAATGAAGGTTCAACTCCAATTCTGATCCCGGTCGGAATGGAAAACCTCCCTGTCCCGGAACCGATCTCAATTCCCTCCCCTTTTTCAGGAAGCATTTCTTTTATGACTTTAAGTTCAAGGTTATAAATTGAACTCTCTTTATCAAACCAAATGTCATATTCATCAGGAAAATTGTTAAACGCCTCTGTTTTCATGAATAACCGGTTTTATCCTCTAGACAGGTTCTATATGAATTGTCGTCTCTATCCCTGTCTTTAATTTTATAGCATTTTCTATTTCAGTAGCCATATCATGGCCGGTTCTGACATTTATATCTCCATCCATTTTTATATGAAAAGTAAGCTCATTGTGTTTTCCGTAATTATGTATATGAAAATGGTGGGGGATCAGATGAACTTCTGAAGTTGAAGAAATAATTTTCTTTATCTCCAGTATTAAATCCTCATCCGGCGATTCACCCATAAGTTTATTAATGGACTCTTTGATAATTTCATAAACAGTATAAAAGATCATTAGGGAGATCAAAACTCCCAATGCACTGTCCATCCACCAGAAAAAATCTTTTAATAATATTCCCACAAGCACCAACAGGGAAGAGAAAGCGTCAGTCCTGTGATGCCATCCATCGGCTTTTAACGCAATATTTCCTGTGATCCTCCACAAACGGAATGCAAATTGTGCCAGCCCTTCTTTTACTAAAACAGATATGATCGTTACAACAATAGCAATTAAACCAAAATTTGCAGACTCTCCTGAAAAAAACTTCTCAATTGATCCTTTTAAAAACTCATAAGCTACAACTGCAAGCAAAAAACCAATAAAAACAGCTGAGATCTGTTCCCATCTTCCATGTCCGAAAGTATGTTTCTTGTCCGGCTTTCTGGATGAAAGTTTAACTCCGGCTATAAGGATAAGAGAGCTGATCGAATCTGACAATGTATGCCATGCATCGGCGATCAATGCGATCGATCCCGATACGATACCTGCCCAATATTTGAGAATAAACAATAAAATGTTTATTATGATCGACACAAAACCTTCCAGATATCCCAGCTTTTCTCTTTTTTTCATTTCAAAATATATTTTTAAATTTCTGATAAGGATATCATTTTCAGGAAAAATATTCGATAAAGGTTTTACAGACCTGCAATATCTTTTCTTACAGGAGTCCTTCAGCTTTATGTTTTTTTTCTATTTCATCAGCCAGTCTTTCCAGGTCTTTAAATGCTTCCTCTTTCGCTGCACCTTTTGAGAGGACAGGATCCAGGATCTCCCATTTAGGATTGTTCATCAGTCCTTTCAGCTGGTCAATGATCTTACTTCCCCAGGAGTAGGATGCGATAATGGATGCAAATTTTATTTTCGGTTTTAATATCCCGGTTAAATAAGCCGCATAAACTGCTGCAGGATGGGCTCCTCCAAGCACAGCGGGAGTTGCAAGGATCAGAGTAGCAGCATCAACCAGGGACATTGTCAGACGTGAAGCATCCGCGGATGCAAGATCGAATTTCCTGACATTGATCTTCCTTTTGATCAGTTCTTTCTCAAGGTAATCCACCATCTCTTTTGTGCTGCCGTGCATTGAGACCCAGAATAGTAATACTTCATTCTTTACTTCATCTGAGACCCATTTTTTATGAAGGTTAATTATATATTCAGGTTTATCATAAACAGGCCCGTGAGAAGGAGCGATGATTCCCGGTTTCAGATCTTCCACCAGATCAAGTGCCTTGGAAAAGAACCTTCTGTAGGGCATCATAATTTCCACATAGTAGAGCTTAGCGTCTTCATAGATCTTGAAATCATCAAAATCTGCATAAAGCTCAGATGTTGCAAGGTGAGATCCGAGGAAATCACAGGTGAACAGAATACTGTCCTCTTGCAAATAAGTGAACATCGTTTCCGGCCAGTGAACCCAGGGTGCAAGCATGAACTCAAGAGTTTTATCTCCCAGAGAGAGTGTTTCCCTGTCCTGAATAACAATAAACCTATCTTCATCGATCGGAAGAAGGTCGATCAGCATATTTTTACATTTTTCATTTGTAACTACTTTTGATTCAGGGTACATCTTAAGGATCGTCGGAATTGCACCTGAATGATCCTGCTCAGCATGGTTTGATATGATATAATCAATTTTGCTCACTTCCAGGTCTTTCAGATTGTCTACCAGATCTTTCTCCATATGGGGATCAACCGTATCGATCAACGCTGTTTTCTCACTCCCTTTAATAAGATAAGAATTGTAGGAAGTACCATCAGGTAAAGGAACTATTTCGTCAAATGTCCTTCTCTTCCAGTCAATTGCTCCAACAGACCATACACTATCGTTTATTTGCTTTACTCTCATGGTATCCTCCTTGTTTTTGTAACTCAGGATTATATAATTTTTTTCGGTGAATTCAAGTATATTTTGAACAAAATTCTTATTCTGGAGGATATCTGAAATATCTGGGAGTTTTATTACAATAAGAGACATATTTGTCAGCATAGAGGTTCTCAAGATGGATCTCTTCTGTCAGAACCATTTTGTGGATTATAAAAGCATATGAAATAAGTCCTGCAAAGATGTACCAGGATGGCCAAAGTACTCCAAACCCGGCAAGCAACAAACCATATCCCAGTATTTGAGGATTTCTTGAATATTTGTAGATCCCTGAAACTTTAAGCTTGTTTGAATTGATCCCCATTGTCCTTAAAAAAGAGCCAAGATTTACAAATCCGAGAATAAGGATAAGAAGCGATACGGAACAAACAATAAAGCCGGTTAAGAAAGATATTGTTTCCACTTCAATTGCAGGCCAGTTGGTAAATAAAAAATTAGGAAGATAAAGAAGAAAACCATGAATCGCAAATATGCCAAATTGTGAAAACCCGGCTAAAAAAGTAAGTTTCCCGTTCTTAAGGTAAACATTCTTTATGAAATTATTATAGTAAAAATAACTGCAGGTTATCAGGATCAGTTGAAGTAGAAGGTAAAAAAGGACAAACTTGATCTCATATTCCATTATTTTCCCCTAATATATTTTACATTTCCTGAAATATTCTTTCAAGTGATCAGAAAATGATCTTTCCCCTGAATGAAGTTTTCCCGGTTTCAGAATTAACTCCCTCTAAAAGAAATTCTCCCAGGCCGTTCTGCCCCTTTGTAATATCAAGTTTCATCTCAGGCATTGTCTCCTTGACATAATTGATCGATAGTACTTTCGGGTAGTTTTTCTGTAGAAAATCAATGGGAAATGTGTCCATCATCCAGTCTATATATCTTGTAGATGTAACATGTTTGTTCAGGTCAATATCAAAATATGTTGAATTAACCTTAAAGATCTCCCCCTCCTGAGTCTCAGATAATTTCTCAGGCGGGTCTTTCAGTGCATGCTTATCTTTCAAAAAAGTGAAAAATTTTGAATCAAAACTTTCTTTTCTTTTCGGCCTTTTTGTCTCCAGATCGATAGGAAGCCATGCAGAAGCAGCCCTGGCTACAACTTTGCCGTCCCCATCTCTGATTATGAAGTCTCTTGTATAGAGTAATCCGACAATATCCTTAGGCCAGGTTTCTACCTCAACAACCTCATTCCAGTTTAAAGGCCTGGCAATATTGATTGTCAACCTGCTGAATACCCAGAAGAGATTATGTTTCTTTAAGCTTTCATAACCAAAACCGAGTTTATCGGCTGAATGTGTTGCTGATTGTATTAAGAGATTTACCAGAGCACCGGGTCGCAATCTGGATTCCATATCAGTTTCAGCCGAAGTAACTTTAAATTTTAAAGTAGATATCAAGTCGTTTTTGTTTATTTTATTCATTATTTAATTCTCTCTTCACTTTAAATAGCCTGAACTTTTCTCCAACTTTTTTATGATAATACAATTCACTTCCATCATCAGTGATAGCAGGACCCTCAACAAAATCATCAGGTCCGATAGATCCTATCATCACTGCAGGATTAAAGGGGCTATTTAAACTATCTCTTACAGAATACATGATCCTCGATCTGAACACTCCTGACTCCAGATCTGAGACCAGAAGCCTTGTAAAGAAAAGCTCCAAACCGTCCGATGATATAGAGGCAGCATATTCAAGATCTGAAGTATTTATATTTTTCATTATTTTAAAAGACTCATTTTCATCAAACACATAATTTCCATTTACCCTGAAGATCAACTTCAGGTCAGACCCGGTAATTGTTATTACTTTAGTGCCTTCAAACTTCCATACAGCACTGGAAAAGAATATAAAATCTCCATTCCTGCTGACCTCGACACCCATATTCCCGGTCAGAGTTCCCTTGCTGATATCAACAACCCTCTTTGGAACAGCTGTAAATTCAGCAACACTCTCAAGGATACCACTCTGTTCTGAAAAAATACCACGGATCACCATATGCTCTACTCCCGAGTCTATATAGAAGAAGTTCCGAAATGAATCCATGGTAGGATTACCCTGCACCTCTTTTGTATCGTTTAGATCCGGGCCTATTTCTCCCGAATATACCCAGGATATTCCGGATCTTATGGCATAATGCAGATCTTTGTTGTTCTCTGAGTGTGCGGTATTGAAAAACAGGTATTTCCCGTCCCTTGAGATAAATGGTTCTTCCGTACTGATCGGTGTTCCGAAAGACCCTTCAGGAAGGTTTTCAATAAAGACCTGCTCCGGAGTAGCAAACTCCTGTATGACTGCTTCTTCCTCAACTTTACACCCGCTAATGATAATAAGGGAAAGCAAAGAAATTACCAGTAATTTATACATTATATTTCCTTGATCAATATTATGTTTTTTGATTTCATTTTTCAGTTTTATCCCGGAGTTTAATTATTTTGATAAAATTCTTTGTAATATTATTCAGCACCATCCCTTCCGGTAAAGTATCCGTATTGATCTGTATAGCAACAGAGATATCGTGTTCCGGATAATATTGCATAATAGAAACATAGCCGGGGAAAAATCCTGTATGGCCGTAGCTGATCCCGAATTCATCTTTCCAGATTATTGTAGCCATCCCGTATGATAGAGCACCTTTAATATCTGTTTTGAATGGAACAGGTTTTTGAATAAGTTCTGTTATTTTATTATTGAAAGCTTTACCTGAATGTAATTGCCTGGCCCATTTAGCCAGATCAATGGTGTTTGATACAACACCGCCACCCGTCCATTCCATCTGGGGATTGAACGGGAAGATACTGTCTACACCGACTTTATCAGGCAGAAGCAGCTCTTTAACTCTGCAATATCCTGTTACGAGTCCTTTCAACTTCCTTTTATCTGCAGGATTTGTATTCTTATGGTCAAAAGGGGACAGACACCTTTTTTTCATTTCGGAATAATAATCATTTCCCGTTACTTTCTCGATGATCATCCCGAGAATGATGTAATTAGTATCAGAATAGGCCCATTCCACTCCAACTTTATGAACCGGCTTCATATCAAAGACCATTTCCAATCTGTCTTTCCCCGACCATACTTTATCAGGATTGTCTTTCATCTCTTTCCAGACCGAGGAGTCGAATGCATATCTCGGAATTCCCGTTGTATGATTAAGGAGCATTCTGATAGTAACTTTTTCAATATTGGGAACTCTTTTGAACCATTGTTCATCCTTAAAATATTTCATGACCGGATCATTAACATCTACTTTGCCTTCTTCGTACAGCTGAAGAATAACGGCAGCAGCATAAGTTTTCCCTATACTCCCGGAGAACATAATGTCCCCGGCTTTCATCTTAATTTTATTTTCAACATCAGAATAACCAGAGGCCAGATCTAATTTATTATCTCCTCTGATTATTGCAGAGAATGTCACCCCGGGAATTTGCTCATTTGCAGTGATCCTATCCAGTTCAACCTGAAGTTCGTGTTTTAAACTGATCTCCGTTCCGGCCTCTCCGATGAATCCCAATGCAATAAAAAAACTCACTAATATAATGATTTTTTTCATTTGTTCTCCAATAAGATCAAGTTTTTATCCGGATATTATAAATATCTTTCCTTAATAACTTCCAAATGATGTAATTCATGACCGGCTATCAGGTAACCCAATGCACTTACGGACACATTAAAACCGCTTGCTATCCCGCATCGGGCAATCATCTTTTCATTAAAACTCTTAAACAGAGCAATAGATGAGTCCCTTACTTTATTATATTCATCGAGAAGTTCTGATATATCCCTGTCATTTGCACAAGCATTTTCTGCATCCAGATCCTGATCCACACCAGGAAGCTCAGTTTTATCATTTCTGGCAAATCTCAGAGCACGGTATGCAAAAACTCTTTCATCATCAATAATATGAGCCAATATATCTTTCATGGTCCATTTCCCCGGTTCATATCTGGACATCAATATCTTTTCACTTTGATCTGAATAGAACTTGTTTGTCAGGACTTTTCCCTTTCCAAGATAATCTATAAGGTTCCCGTCATCCGGGACCTGGTCCAG
>JAGLQR010000061.1 GCA_023136725.1 Candidatus Aminicenantota bacterium | reverse complement strand
AATAAAACACTTATCGGGAATAAGTGCGCAAGAGAGAGGATGTCCATACTTTATGATTTCTCCGAGAGAAAAAAAGCTCTTGTTGTCGGAACTTCAAATAAAACCGAAATTCTTATAGGATATTCCACTCTTTTTGGAGATTCAGCAGCAGCATTTCTTCCTATAGGTGATCTTTATAAAACAGAAGTTATCGAATTGGCAAAATATCTCGGGATCCCTGATTCAATTATCAGTAAAGAACCATCTGCTGATCTATGGGTGGATCAGACTGATGAAGGGGAGATCGGTTTTAAATATGAAATTCTGGATAAGATCTTGTATGATATGGTCGACCTGAGACTTACTGAAAAGGAGATGATCGGATCAGGCATTAAAAAAGAGGATATCCGGAAAATCCGGAAAATGATCACCGGAACACAATTTAAGAGGACGATGCCTCCTGTAACCAAAATCCATAACCGTACTGTCGGACTTGATTTCAGGTATCCCAGAGACTGGAATAAATAGCATCGGTTATGGCACTCTATATTGTCCCTGTCCCGATCGGAAACCTTAAGGATATTACATTGAGAGCTATAGACACCCTTAGATCTGTAGATTTTATAATTGCAGAGGACACCCGGTATTCTTTAAAGCTATTGAATAATCTTGGAATAAAGAAAAAACTTTACAGCTACTATAAACCTAAAGAAGAGGAAAAGGCAAAAACCATAATCAAATATCTGGCAGATAAAAATGGTGCTCTTATAACAGATTCCGGAACTCCTCTTATTTCTGATCCCGGTCTTATATTGATCAGGAAAGCAATAGATGATGGGATAGATATAATCTCACTTCCGGGGCCGACAGCATTTGTTCCTGCACTGACAAATTCAGGACTTCCTTCTGATACATTCCTTTTTGCAGGATTCTCTCCTAAAAAAGGGGGGAAGCTGAGAACTCACCTTGAACAATATTCAAGCATCAAACACACTATTGTTTTTTATGAATCGCCAAGAAGAGTACAAAAATTTCTTGAAGCCGCTTATGAAATATTCGGCAACAGAAGATTCTCCATATCAAAAGAATTAACAAAGAAGAATGAGAAAACCATTCGTGGAACACTTGAGGATCATAAAGAAGTAATAGAAGAGATAATTGCATTGGGAGAATTTGTTATTGTGATAGAAGGGAATAGGGGAGATGAGATCGGGGATAAACCGGAACTGAATTCGGTTGAGGATATATTTGATTATTTTAAGTCCGGATACGGTATTTCCAGAAATGATTTAAAAAAAGTATTGATGACCCGGAAATAACAATAGAATTAGAGTTTAAAAATATTAGCTGATCTGTAACTCAGAGCTTCCTGGATATCAACGGTGTCTATATCATAACTTCCCCGAAGGTCAGCAATAGTTCTTGAAATTTTGAGTATTTTAAAATAACTCCTTGTACTGAGGTCCAATTTTTCAACAGCCCTTTTAAGTATATCTTCAGTTTCTTTTTTAAGGATACAAAACTTCCTGATCTCCTTGTTGCCCATCTGTCCATTTGCAAAAATATTCTTCTTCAGAACTTTAAAACGTCTGTTCTGGATATCTCTTGCAGCCATAACCCTTTTCCTGATGGATTCAGAACTGTCTGACTGGATATTTGATGTTATTTCATCAAGTTCGACTTTTTCGATCTCTATCTGCAGATCAATTCTGTCCAGCAGAGGTTTGGAGATCCTGGAATAGTATCTCCTTTTCTGAGCTGCTGTACATCCTTCAAATTCAGATGATTTTATCCCATATGTGTCCTCGCAGGGGTTCATTGCTGCAATAAGCATGAATCTTGCTGGAAAAGTGTGAGTTATTAGAGAGCGGGAAATAGATATTTCTCCATCTTCAAGGGGTTGCCTCAGGACCTCAAGTGCACTTTTCTTGAAATGTGGGAGTTCATCCAGGAAAAGTGTCCCATTGTGTGCAAGTGATATTTCACCGGGTATTGGAAATCGTCCTCCTCCGCTCATTCCAACATCCGAGATCGTATGATGAGGAGCTCTGTGAGGCCTCTCTTTTATCAATCCAATACGATTGTTCAGTAGGCCGGCCGAACTGTAGATAAGGGAGGTCTCCAGAGTTTCTTCCTCTGTCATAAATGGAAGTATGGATGGAATGGCTTTGGCCATCATAGACTTTCCTGCTCCGGGCGGCCCGATCATAAGAATATTGTGTGATCCTGCTGCTCCGATCTCTAATGCTCTCTTCGCCAGATATTGTCCCTTAACTTCATTGAAATCTGTATAACTGGTGCCGATTATATCTTCAGGTGGATGGGCAACCGGATCATATATCCTTACCTGATCTTTATTGAATATGAATTTACCAACTTCTGTCAGATCCTTCAAAGCATAAACTTCAATTCCCTTCACATATGAGGCTTCAGAGCCGTTATCGAGTGGGACAATAATCCCCTTGAATCCGTTTTGTTTTGCTGCAATGGCATAATTAAGGATACCCTTAACAGGTTTTAACTTCCCTTCAAGGTTTAGCTCCCCGAAAAAAAGAAAATCTTTAAATTGCATACTGGGGATGCTGTTTTGATTCATAAGAATTCCCATTGCGATCGGAAGATCAAAAGATGATCCCTCTTTTTTTACATCCGCTGGTGAAAGATTGACTACTATCTTTACACCGACAGGATAATCAAAACCTGAATTTTTTATTGCAAATTTTATTCTTTCTTTACTCTCTTTAACTGAATTATCGGGAAGGCCTACAATTGTTACTCCTGGAATTCCTCTGGAGAATCCGACTTCGACCTCAGCTTTAATTACTTCAAGTCCATTTAAAATTGAAGAGTTGATCTTTGTTATCAATATTTTTTCCTGTTGAATTGTCTTAATACATATTCAGATAGATACTGAAAGAACTACTGAAATATAAAATGATATTTGATAGAAATTTAAACATATTAAATATATTATATATAAAAGAGCTGAATTTCAACTAATTTCTTCTAAAATTTGAACTATCTTGGAATAAGGAGTCTTTTCCCGGGCCTTATCAGGTTAGATCTCAGTTTATTTACTTTCTTGATCTTGATTACAGATGTGCGAAATTTTCTTGCTATTGAATAGAGGCTGTCACCTTTTTTTACACGATACCATCCTGAAAAATACCTGCTTTTGGGAGGAAGTCTTTTCAGCTCCTCAAGTGATGTTTCATCAGATGAGGATGGAATCCTTATTAAATAGGTTTTCTTATTAAAGGGGGTGAAATCACGAACTATCTCCGGATTCAGTTCCTTCATCTTAGAATAAGGTAATCCGAGTAGTAAAGATACACTCTTAAGGCTTACCGGGGAAATGATCTCAACTATTCTTGATTCCCTGTAAAGTGTTTCGGGATCGTTTATTTTAAAACCGTATTTTTCAGGAGACTTTGCGATAAGTAGAGAAGCGACGAATGCGGGGACATAATTTCTTGTCTCTCTTCTTAAGTATCTGGTTCTTGCAAGCCTGTAGAAATCCCTGCTCCCGACTCTCCTGATCGCTCTTGAGACTTTGCCCGGCCCTCCGTTATAACTTGCGAGTGCAAGATACCAGTCGCCAAATTTTTCATGAAGATGTTTAAGGTATTTTGCGGCTGCTTTAGCTGATTTTTCAGGATCCTTCCGTTCATCAAGGATCCAGTCAACCCTCAGGCCGTAGAGTCTTGCTGTTGATCTGATGAATTGCCAGATCCCCATAGCTCTTGCCCTTGAATAAGCATTGGTTCTGAAACCGCTCTCAATTATCGGAAGATATGCAAGGTCTTCAGGAACTCCGGTATCTCTGAAAATAGTTTTGAATCTATCCAGATAGATCCCGGAACGGTCAAGAGCATTCTGAATACTTTTATGTCTTACAGATTGAAAAGCTTTGATAAAAGCAACTACCTTGTCATTGATCTCAACCGGAATTGAAAAGGTCGGTTCAGATTTAACAGCAAGTTCCCTTATTTTAAGTATATCTTTTTGTGAAGGTTTGAACAGCCTTGTATTAATAACTTCATCGATAAGTGCTTTCTCTTTTTCTGTTGAAATATCATTTATATATTTAAGGTGATTTAACTCAAGAGAAGATATTTTTTTGATATATTCTTCAACAATTCTCTTGTTAACCGATCCGGATGAAGACGATTCCAGGAGTAGATTAAGAGATCTGTCAAAATAGTAACTGGCTGCATCCTTATTACCTTCATCCAGGAGGGACTTTCCTTTTAAATAATACAACTCCGCTTTTTTTAACGGGCCGCTGAGATGATCTGTTGCAGGGTCAGTATTTAATCTTCCCTTTGAACATCCGGAAAGGAGAATTATGATCAGTAATACTGAAAAGAGACTATTTTTCAACATCTAAAATAAGGTTGATCTTCTCCACACCTGGAGATAATTTAAGGTCTATGGTTTTTAATAGTTTTGAATCACTATCCCTGATATCGATCTTATAATTTTCTGAAGATTTTATTTTATTTATAATTGTTAACCTGGAACTATCAGATTTGAGTGTGTTAAGGAGTTTGAAGCTCCCTTTATCTTCAACTTCATCTTTTTTCTCCTCTAATACAATTTCCGGTTCCATCACATCATCCAGGACTATTATTTCTTCTTCGATCTCTCCAAGAGTAATATTATTTAAAACTTCATGTCCTTTTTCATCTTCATCGGTCTTGATCCGTTTCACAGGAATATCTTCTTTAGGAATGATATCTTTCTCAATATTTATATCAAAACTGATAACAGGTTTGACACCACTTTTGGTATCAAGAAGATCTATCTCCTTTTTTATATTTTCAAGTGTAAGGGTGGAGATCTCTCTTAAAGTTTCCACAACCCCGTTACCTTCGGTTGACACTGCTTCGAAATAAGGGTTCCCGTTAGGATTCAAAATTTCATTCATTCTCATAGTAGAACTGGCGTTCTTCAGGTCTCTTTTATTATATTGGAAAACAAGGGGTACAGAGGCTAATGAATTGTTGTCCTCCGCAAGGTTTACTTTAAGATTTTCAAAACTCTCAATATTGGCATCTTCCATTGCCTCCTGAGAATCAGCTACGAAAACAATTCCGTCGGCCCCTTTCAAAACCATCTTTCTTGTTGAATTATAGAATATCTGGCCCGGGACAGTATACAATTGAAATTTAGTGAAATATCCTTTTATCAGTCCGACATTAATAGGGAGGAGATCAAAGAAAAGGGTACGTTCTATTTCTGTTTCTACACTTACAAGCTCTCCACGGGATTGAGGATTTGTGATCGAGAAAATATACTGAAGGTTTGTGGTTTTTCCGCTTAATCCGGTACCGTAATAGACTATTTTTGCGGTTACTTCTTTAGATGAATGATTTATGAACATATATCCTTTCCAATCCAGGAATTTTCTCACCAATTCGAAGAGAAGTCAACATTTTTGATATTTAAACTGATTGTAAATTTTGTAATTGGATCATTTATTTATATTTATCAAGATATTCAGGAAAATGTATTTTCATCCAGGAAAAATAATTTCTGACAGCACTTTCATGTTTTTTCCACCAGTCAGTTGAGAGACCACTCTCTCTGAGTTCCCTGAGATGAGCTTTGTCCCTGTCATCAAGAAAAGTTGGAAGGCGGAACTGATAAGTACTTCCCGATAAGGGAAAGAAGTGGTGGAGATGGATTCTGACCTTGTAATTTTTTGATAGAGTTTTTATAAAATTGAAAGTATCCTCCCTTTCTTCTGTAGTCTCATCCGGATACCCCATAATAAAATCCAGATTAGCAATGAATCCATAAGAATTTGCTGTTTCAACATCTGCTATTACCTCTTCGGTAGAATGCCCCCTGTTAAGTTCCCTGAGCCTCCGGTCTGAACCGCTCTGTGCACCGAGAGTTAAACGGTTGTTTGTGACATGATCCCTTAACATTTTGCAAAGTTCAGGATCAAGTGTTCCCGGCCGGATCTCTGATGGAAAGATACCATATTCAAAGAATTCGAATTCGAAAGAAGAAACCAGTTCTAACAGGTTTGCAATTTTTTCATTATCAGGCTTTCCTGGTTTAGATGAGCCGTATTCCATTGCTGAGGGAGAGATGAATGTCACTCTTTTGAATCCTTCGCTCTTAAGTTTCTCGAGAAAAGCCTTTATAGAATCTATTGATCTGAATGACCTTTTTCCTGTGCCGGTCTGGCAGTATTTGCACTTCCAGAAACATCCGTGAAATATTTGAAGAGGTGGGACGATCTTAAAATATTTAGAGAATGGCATATATTTGTCAGGATCTCTATCCTTTTTGGGAACATAAATTTTTCCCGCGGGAGGGATGTTGCCGGAAAGAAGATCCCGGCCGAACTCTATGAATGTCTCTTCTCCTTCACCTCTGAATAAAATGTTTACACCCAATTTTTCCGGTAATTCCGGGTCACCTGTAACATGAGGCCCGCCTGCGGCGATCAGAACATTTTTATCTATTGCTTTTATTTCACTATCAATTTCCGGTAAATGAGGGGTCATGAAGGACAATACCAATACATCACCATCACGATACCGGACCGGATCTTCAGAAATAATAATTTCAAAATGCTTATCGATCCCTTCCTGCTCCCATGCATTGAGAAGGGTAGGGAAAGTTAAACGGTTAAATGGAAAAACCCTGAAGATCACCCTTCTCTTATTCATTAAGATAGATTATAAACGGAACTGCATTCCGGTTCAATTGACATGAAATATTCTGTATGATAATCTCCAAATTCGGATTATTATTTTGCCCGGAATTAAAAAGAACAATGAATAAACTTGATCTGTTAAAAAGTCTTCTGCCCGGTTTTTTACCGTTGATTGTTTTTATTGTTGCTGACTCATTATGGGGCACACGGATAGGGTTAACGGTTGCAGTGCTTGCCGGAATAGTTGAGATCGCATATTCCTGGTTCAGAAACAAATTTATAGATAAATTTGTTCTGTTTGATATTGGAATGATCGTTATCCTGGGGGTTGTTTCTATTACTCTGGATAATCCAATATTTTTTAAACTTAAACCGGCTCTGATCGAGCTGATCTTTTGTGCCATTCTTGCAATATCAATATTTTCTCCTGTCAATGTTATGCTGTTGATGACAAAAAGGTATTTGAAGGGTGTTGATATTAATGATGAAGCTCTTAAGGAGATGAAGAAGAGCCTCAAAGTTATTTTTTTTATTTTTTTAATACATACAGGATTGATCATCTATTCCTCATTCTTCATGTCTAAAGAAGCATGGGCATTTATCAGCGGAGGACTATTTTACATAATATTCGGGTTCTATTTTGTTTTTGAACTGGTAAGAAAGAAACTCAGAGTAAAGAACTGGGCAGAGAAATATAAGGATGATGAATGGTTCGACATTGTTGATAAAGAAGGTAATATAAAAGGGAAGGCTCCCAGGACATTATGTCACTCAGGGCCTGGTATGCTGCATCCTGTAGTTCATCTTCATCTGATAGATTCAAAGAGCAGAATATATTTGCAGAAGAGGGATAGCAATAAGCAGATCCAGCCCGGGAAATGGGATACTGCAGTCGGGGGGCATGTTTCATCCGGTGAAAAGATTGAAGATGCCCTGGTGAGAGAGGTGGAAGAGGAGCTCGGTATTAAAGAGTTCAAGCCAACTTTGATAGGGCGGTATGTCTGGGAAACTGAAGTTGAATCGGAACTGGTTTATATGTTTGTAGCCAGGTATGACAGGAATATTGTTTTTAACAAAGATGAGATCGAAGATGGTAAGTATTGGAAAATTAAGAATATCAGAGCAAATCTAAAAAAAGGTATATTCACACCGAACTTTGAGCTGGAATTTGATGTTCTGGTCAGACAGGTTATCAGATAGTTCAGGTAAATAATTATTTGTTGAATCTGAAGTGAATAATATCACCATCCTGAACTAAATACACTTTCCCTTCAAGCCTTAAAAGTCCTTTTTCCTTGGCCTGGGGGAACCCTCCTGAGGCAAGGAAATCTTCCCAGTTTATGGTTTCACCCCGGATAAATCCCTGCTGAATGTCCGAGTGGATCTTTCCTGAGGCTTCATATGCATTATCACCCTTATTTATAGTCCAGGCCTTTGTCTCGTCACTTC
>JAGLQR010000060.1 GCA_023136725.1 Candidatus Aminicenantota bacterium | reverse complement strand
TCGGGATCCAGATCATGTCTGTCGGATTTATCACAGACAGAGAGAAAGCACTTATCTGGAGAGGTGCTCTTGCCAATAAACTTATCGAGCAATTCTTCCGGAATGTAAAATGGGGCGAGCTTGATATCATGCTGATAGATCTGCCACCCGGAACCGGAGATGTCCCTCTGTCAATTCTGCAAAAGGTCAAGCTTGATGGTGGAATAATTGTTACTACTCCCCAGGAAGCATCTATTGCGGATGTACTTAAGATGATAAACATGTTCAAAGCCGATAAGATAGAAACAGAAATATTGGGGATAGTCGAGAACATGAAATATCTCATTTGTGCTCATTGTAATGAAAAAACAGAAATGTTCCCGATTTCAGATCCGAAAAATTCTACCAAAGCTCTCGGCTATAAAATTCTTGCAGAATTTCCATTCGACAATAAAGTCGGATTGAAAAAAGATAATGAAACTCCCTATTATATTGACAAGAAAAAGACATTGTTGATAAAGGAAATTGACAAGCTTGCCGATGAGACGATAAAAGCCATAAATCTGAAGAAGAAATAGTAATTTCCCGTTAATTCATTAAACTCCTCTGTTTTTGTAATAAAAACAGGACAGTGTTAACATGTTTCTATTGGCATTGATAATGCTAATGTACAAGTAGGAGGTAAAAATGAAAAAATTAATAATATTTTCAATCATTGCCATATTTGTGTCTGTTTCAGCTTTTGCTGATTATCCTCAGCCTGAGCAGACTGTTGCTAAGTATTATGATAATGCGAAAGTCATAAAGGTGAAATACTCCCAGGGAGATACCTATGTGACGAGAAGCTTTGACGAGGGCCGCGAAGAAGCTGGAATTAACATCCCCATATTTGAAAAAGATATTGCCGGAACCAATGACGGCAGACTTGATATTTACCTGGGCAGGTCAAATTTTCTCAGGCTTGATTATGATACTGAGGTTGAGTTTCAGAAAGTCCCGCAATTGAGAAAGACCGATCTCAGGATCTTTGTGAGGAGAGGCGGTATATATCTCGATCTTCACAATCTTGATTATGAGAAAGATGTTGAGATTCAAACTCCGGATTGTGGAATCTTCATTCTTAACCGGGGTGTTTACAGGATCAACTATAACGGAACACGTGGAACTGAAGTTTTTGTTTATGAGGGACTTGCTGAAATAGCAGGGGAAAACTTAAGCAGAAATGTTATGGAAAATCAGAAGGTAGTAATGAGAGATGGTTCAGTTCTCGAGAGGCCTTTTTTCTTCTATTCATCTGAAAAAGATAATTTTGATCTCTGGAATGCAGAGAGACACAGTCTTGTAAACTATGCCAGAAGCAGTTCTTCCAGGTATCTTGACAGAGGTTATGAAGATTATGAATATGAATTATCAAGATCCGGAAGGTGGAGGTATAGTTCAACTTACGGATCAAACATCTGGATTCCTTACAATGTAGGGAATAATTGGAGGCCTTATTACAATGGCAGATGGGTTCACACTCCACATTATGGTTACTACTGGTATTCATATGATCCCTGGAACTCATTTACATATCACTATGGAAGATGGCATTATGATCCTTTCTGGGGATGGCACTGGCTTCCCGGTTACAGATGGTCTCCTGCATGGGTAGGGTGGTGTTATAGCGGATCATACTACGGCTGGACACCGTTGAGCAGGTATAACAGACCGGTAATTGTTATTAACAAGAGATGGCTTAGAAACTATAAATACAGGAATGGTATTCCATGGGGATCCCAGTCATCTGTATTCATTAAAAAAGGAAATCTCGGAAGATCAATCAGAAAGGTTGCTTTGAAACAGGGTTCTTTCATTAATATGAAGAACAAGGGACTTGCATACAGGGGTGTTTCTCCTTCCGGGAAATACAACTATAAGCAGGTGAATGTCCTCAACTCGAAAGGCAGGACCGTAAGGTTCAAAGAGAGTGGAATAAAATCATCCACATACTATAAACCTTCTAAATACAAGAGTTCGGGTACTTCCCAGAAAGGTGCTGTTTATAAATACAAGAGTAGCAAGTCCACAAGGAGCAACACTTTCAAATATTCCGGGTCCAAAAACACGAAGTCTGCAAAAGGGATCTCGAGCAAGAGTTATAAAAGCAGCGGGAAATCTTCATCAAGAGTGAAAAAGTCTTCAAGCTCAAGTACCCGTTCAAAAGTGAAGAAAAAGAAGAACTCTGGATATCCTTCTTTTTCAAGCAGGGGATATTCGGGATCACAAAGTTCCGGGAATTCAACATATTCTTCTTCAAAAAGCAGCCGGGGGCTTTCTAAAGTCTCCGGATACGGGAGTAGAAATACCAGTTCATCCAGGTATACTGACAAGAGATACTACTCTTCATCAAAAGGGACATCTTCATATAAGAATAAGAGTTATACTTCAGGAAACAGCTACACTTACTCAAAACCGAAATACAGCAGCAGCAAGAGTAGTTCATATAAGAGCTACAGATCATACACGCCGCGGACTTCCACATACAAGAAGAAAAGTTACAGCCTTGGGAATTCATATAGTAGTTACAAATCATATACTCCCCGTTCATCCACCTACAATAAGAAAAGTTACAATTACGGGTCGGGAAATTCAAAATCCTATAAAAACTATTCCAAGAGTTCAAAAAGTTATTCGAAAAGCTATTCACGAAGCGGCAGCTCGAAAAGTTATTCAAAAGGAAGCAGTTCTAAGAGTTATTCCAGAAGTTCATCTTCTAGCTCGTCACGCTCATCATCTTCATCATCAAGATCTTCTTCAAGATCTGTGAGGAAGAAGTAGAGATAAAAGGGGGAGGGGGGTATACTCTCTCCCTTATTTATCCATCTATTTCAAAAACAATTTTATTATTATCAATCCTTCCCGATACATTCCCTCCCCTGGAGAGTTTTCCGAAAAGTACTTCATCCACAAAGTAATCTTTGATCTTTTCCTGGACCACTCTTGCGATCTCTCTCGCTCCGAAAAGATTTGAATAACCAAGTTTTGCAATATGTTTGTAAACATCCGGTGTGAGGTCGAGTTTAATATTCTTTATACCCAGCTGAACTCTGAATTCATTGATCTCTTTTTTGACTATGCTAAGAACAGAGCTCTTATTGAGCCTTTCAAATATGACTATTTTATCGAGCCGGTTCCTGAACTCAGGAGAGAAGTATTTTTCAACCGATTTGGAAATTGCTTCATCTTTAATTATTTTATCATCAAACCCTATGCCCGATTTTCCGATCTTTCTTGCACCTGCATTTGAGGTCATAATAATTATTACATTCCTGAAATCCGCTTTTCTGCCGGTATTATCTGTAAGCGTTGCATAGTCCATTATCTGAAGGAGTGTGTTGAAGATGTCACTGTGAGCCTTTTCGATCTCATCAAGTAATAATACGCAGTGTGGATCTTTCCTTACCGTTTCCGTCAGCAATCCTCCCTGATCGAAACCGACATAGCCGGGGGGAGCTCCGATCAGACGCGCAACTGCATGGCGTTCCTGGTATTCGGACATGTCAAATCTGTGAAAACTGATGTTCAGAACAGATGCAAGTTCTTTCGATAATTCCGTTTTTCCTACACCTGTAGGCCCGACGAAGAGGAAAGATGCGACAGGTTTATCCTCTTTGCCGAAACCTGCTCGCGATCTTTTGATAGCTTCAGACACAAGGGAAACGGCGTTGTTCTGTCCAAATATCCTTTTCTGGAGTTCTTTCTCTACCTTTTTCAGTTTTGAAATATCCTTTTCTGAAACATTTTTCTCCGGAATACGGGATATATTCGATATTACTTTCTCGATCTCCTTCATACCAATACGATAGCTTTTCTTTTCCCTCTTACTATTCTCGATCTTAAGGAGAGCTCCTGCTTCGTCAATAACATCGATGGCCTTGTCAGGAAGGAATCTCTCGTTAATATATTTATCTGATAACTCAACAGCGGTGGTGAGAGCGTTGTCACTGTATTTAACCTTATGAAATTCTTCAAATTTATCTTTAAGCCCCTTAAGAATGGAGACGGTCTCTTTGATGGAGGGCTCTTTTATATCTATTTTCTGAAACCGCCTTGAGAGAGCCCTGTCTTTTTCAAAATATTTTTTATACTCCTCGTATGTAGTAGAACCGATACATTGAAGTTTCCTGGCGGACAAAACAGGTTTTATAATATTTGATGCATCCATTGCCCCGCCTGATACGGCTCCGGCACCTACTATGTTATGGATCTCATCTATGAACAGGATGCTCTCTCCGGATTCAACCAGCTCGTTGATTATTTTCTTCAGCCTGTCCTCAAAATCACCCCTGTATTTTGTTCCGGCGATAAGTCCTCCGAGGTCCAGGCGGTAGATCTTTTTATTCATGAGGTCTTCCGGAACTTTGTCATCTGAAATAAGTTGTGCCAGCCCTTCCGTTATTGCTGTTTTGCCTACTCCGGGTTCACCAACATGGATAGGATTGTTCTTTGTCCTTCTGCAGAGGACTTGAATCGTCCTTCCAATCTCAATTTCTCTTCCTATCACGGGATCAAGCTCTCCGCTACGGGCAAGTTCGGTTAGCTCAACAGCATATAGCGATAAACTCTTTCCTTTTTTCTTTGGTCCCGGTTTTTCCGAAGGTGCCTTCTCTTCTCTGACAGATGATTCAGATTTTTCTTTATTAATTTCAGCAGATTGAAGTTCAGGATCATCCATTCCGTGAGAAATATAAGTGAGGATGTTGAGTTTTGTAAGTCCTTCATTGTTCAACAAAGAAACAACCTGAGAGTTCTTGTCGGTAAAAAATGCGGCAAACACATCGGAAACATTGAGGACTTCCTTGCCGGCTGAAGATATATGGATCATTGCATTCTCAATGAGATTGATGAATCCTTCTGATTGGACCGGGTCTTTTCCATTGGCTACAGGTATGTAATTACTTTCAAAAAAATCTTCGAGTTGTTTTTTGATCGAATTGATATTTCCGCCAAGATTCACTACGATATTAGACCCTGTCTTAAAAAACAGAGATGAATACAAGATATGTTCCGGGGTTACATATTCATGTGTTCTTGTTTTTGCCTCATTAAATGAAGCAATAAGTATATTGTTCAGTTCTTCACTAACTTTCATTTATGCCTTCTCATAACTGCATTTTAAAGGGAAATCATTTTCCCTTGAATATTTGTTCACTTGATTTGCTTTCGTGACAGCTATATCTAATATATATATTCCACAGATACCTTTCCCTTTTTTATGAACATCCAACATTATTTTTGTTGCTTCTGATGCCGATTTGTTGAAAAATGATATAAGTACCTCCACAACAAAATCCATTGTTGTATAGTCATCATTGAATATTACAACTTTATACATTTTAGGTGTAATGGTCTTGTAGTCTGATGACAGTTTTACTTCTTCTTCAATTCCCATTGGAGTTCTCAGGCTGTTTCTGAGGTAAGTATACCTTCAGAATCTATATGAAAAACCTCCTCTGAATATCAGTCCATCGTAAAATGCAACTTCGCCTAAAAGATACATGTTGTCCACTATCTCACCGCGGAATCCGAAATTTATATGGACAATCGGAAAGAAACTGATAGGGAATTTTTTCCCCTCAGTAGCTTCATACTCTTCCTCAATATCTTCAAAGGTCCAGATTTCGTCCTGCTCTTCAACTATATCAATACCATCTATGTTAGTTGTTGCTCTCGAGTGAAACTTCACAAGAGCATCCTGAGCACCGAATCCGAAGGCAAGTCCGATATACGGGTGAACCCGCTTTGAGGGCCAGAGTTCCCATCTTATACTAAGATTGATCGAGTGAGGGAACAGGTCTATTGTGCCTGTAGCTTCTGCTTTTATAGAGTTACCGTCATCATCAAATCCGTCATACTCACCCTCGGCTTTCATCTTGAAATTATTTCTTTCGTATGAAAGCCCTAATGAAAATGAGCCATCCTTACCGCCCGGGAAGAACCGGAACTCAAATCCATAATTACTTCCGTTTGAGGTAAAATCAAGACTGCCGTATTCAGGATCCCAATACTCTATCTCAGGTATGATCTCATCCTCTAACATTGGTGCTATCATATTCACATTCCAGGTCGAATAATGGAATCCGAACTCGAACATCCCTTTTCCCGAAACGGGGATTGCCGTCATAACCGCGATAACAATTAATAATGTCAGTTTTTTCATTCTCCCCTCCTCCGATTATTATTATAAATCATTACACTTAAAAAACAACAGAGAACGGTTTGTTATGGGTGACGGTGCTTGACATTTTGACATTATGGTAGATACATAAGGGGACACGGAGTCACCAGTCCTATATAGAGTGTGAGACACCTTTCTATACTGTTACGAAGTTACGCTAGTTCCCTGATGATTTTCACTTGATATTAGTACTGGAAAATTATATATCACTTTATTAAGGAGAAATTATGAAAAAAAGAGTGGCAATCGTTCTGATCCTGGGAATTATGTTGATAACAGGCGGCAAAATTTTTTCAACACCGGTAAATGATAATTCATGGCAAATGCCGGAATTCTCAGAAGAGCTGGCATTGAAATTTGCTGAGATGGCATTGAATTGTATTGAGAAGGAATATCCGAACAAACCGTCACATGTGTTTAATGATGAGAAGGATCTTAAACTTCCCCGGGAGCAGCACCCTGCATTTTATGGTTGTTTTGACTGGCATTCATCAGTTCACGGGCATTGGATGCTGGTCAGGGTTCTGAAGATCTATCCGGAGATCGGTATCAGAGGGAAAATTATTGCCGCGCTTAAAAGAAATATTACTCCTGAAAAAATAGCAGCTGAAGTTGAATATTTAAATCAGAAGAGCAGGAAATCATTTGAACGGACCTATGGATGGTCCTGGCTTCTTAAGTTAACCGAAGAATTGTACACATGGGATGATCCTGATGGGAAATCTATGTTTATCATAATTTCGCCTCTTGCTGATAAGATAGTTTCGAATTATCTTAACTTTCTACCTAAGCAAACCTACCCGATCAGAACTGGAGTCCACCCGAACACTGCTTTCGGACTATTATTCGCATATGATTACGGCAAAACTTTAAAGCATAAAAAACTTCTGGAAATTGTTGTGACCAGGAGCAGAGAATATTTCGGGAATGACATGAATTGCCCTGATTCATGGGAACCGGGAGGTGAAGACTTTTTCTCACCATGCCTGATGGAAACACTACTAATGACAAGGGTCCTGAAACCTGAAGAATTCGTTAAGTGGTTTAAAAATTTCTTCCCGGATATCAGAAACAGCAATCTTCTTATTCCCGCTATTGTCTCGGACAGAACTGATGGGAAATTATCTCACCTGGACGGGTTGAACTTAAGCAGGGTCTGGAGCTTTTCAGCAATACTTAAGGCTATTCATACAGGGGATCCACTGAAAGGGGTATTGGAAGATGCCTTAAAATTACACCTGAAAACGGCAATGGAAAATATCAGGAGTGGCTATTATGAAGGTGAGCACTGGCTGGGCTCTTTTGCTGTCTATGCCTATTCGGAACTCTGATCTTTCTTTAATTCTTTATCTTCTTTTTCCATAATCTCTATCAGTTCGGTCCAGGTTTCCATAGTTTCCCTGGCGCCCTCTTCATCGAGTTTATTTATTGCAAAGCCTGCATGAACGAGAACATGGTCGCCGATCTGACAATCGCCAATGAGGTCAACACGAATGTCTCTTTTTACATTATGGAATTCAACTGTGGCGTTGGGGCCGTCTAATTTGATTATTGTTGCCGGAAATGCAAGACACATGTCTCCTCCTTATTAAGTTTAAATATAACATATTCATTCAGCATATTCAAAGACAAATATCATTCATTTGTTCGTTCACCACGACGCGTCTGACCGGGAATTATTCAGCGGCATTAAAAAGCCAACTCGCATGCTTCTAAAGAAGCATACTCAGACAGTAGCTTTTTTCCTTCGGAACATCGCCGCTTCGGTAAAACCGGTTCCCAGCCGCTCTGTTTCGTTCCCTCACAAAAAGAATGATATTTTACTTGTAGGGAGAGTGTCAGGCGTAGCCATCTATCTGCTGTCGCGGGCCCCGGAAGGGTGACTCGCTAAGATCGATCACCCTGAGGACTGCAGCGGAGACGGATGAGAACATCCGGAGCGGGAGCGA
>JAGLQR010000006.1 GCA_023136725.1 Candidatus Aminicenantota bacterium | reverse complement strand
GTCCTCATCAGATAATCATAGACCTCTTCCATCTCCCTGAATGAAGAATCTGTTAACTCGCCGCTTCTATTCAATTGATACAATCTGTTCATTGTATTGGTCTCACTTATATTATGCTTCAAGGCATAGATTCTCGCGAAATTAACAATAAGCTGGATCGAGTCCTTTATATTAAAAGTGCTCGGTTTCTCCCCTCCCGACTCTAGGAGGATTTTACCGAAAAATCCGATAGGTGGTTTATAAAGAAGTGCATTTCTGGAGATATACTGCAGAAAGGAAGGATTTTCAGAAATAAGAGAGTTAATAAATTCTCTCAATTCTATTGTCAGAACATCCTCGCCATGAACGGGCCTGAAATCAAAATGAATACTTACTTTAAGAAGGTCTTCAGGTGTGGACTTCGTTATCCAATTTTTAAAATATTTTCGCCATTCAGAAACAGGCTTATTCCATTTCGGATTCATGGCCATCATATTGCCGGGGCAGAAGGTATATCCGCTTTTATCCATCCAGGTGCAAACAAGTTCTCCCAGTTTCAGAAAATATTTCACTGCTTCCGCTGCCTCTTTTTCATCCTTCGGGTCTTCATAAATAATTGCATTATCCTGATCGGTCAGAAGTGTCTGTTCTTCACGCCCTTCACTCCCTAATGTCATGAAACTGAATTTCAAAGGTGGATCACCCAATTCATTGACTGCAAAGTTTATCAGTTTTTTAAGGATAGAATCTGTGATCGTAGAGATCTTCCTGCAAATGATCTTTGAATTAGCCCCACTGTCAGAAAGGACTTTTACAAGAGACGGCACTCTCTTCTGCATAGGAAATATGTCCTGAACAATATCTGTCTTCTGAATTTCCGAGATAAGGAGTGAAGCCGAATTGTTCTGAATGCTGAAGAGCAGATCTCTATGTATAACTCCTCTGATCCTTCCCGTATAATCCGTAACCGCCAGATGCCCGATATTTTTCTCTCGCATAAGAATTAGAGACTCGAATATCGAAGAATTCATGGATATGGTTAAAATCGGAGAACTCATTATCTTCATAACCGGTACATTTTCATCTATCTTATCATTCAAAACTCTATCCCTCAGATCCCGTCCTGTTACCAATCCTATATATTCATTCAATGGATTATTCCCTGGGATACTGCTTTTCACAAAAATAATATCCTGATCCGAACGTGACATTAAAGCAACTGCCTCTTTTACAGGAGTATCCATATCACAATAAATAATTTCTGTATAATAATCACTCAGTGGCTCATCGAATATAAACTGGGCAGTTTTGAGTTCCACCATTAACTTATCCTTATCTTCCTCTGTCCTATACCTTTCAGTTATATCTTCAATAATTCCGTCATAATATTTGTCATCGCCCCTGTTATCACGAACCAGTGCTAGAGAGATGTTGAGGACAGCTGTGGTCTGATCAGGTTTTTTTATCTCAATGGTTTCATTTTTTATATACCCCGAACGTCTCAGTTGCTCATTCAGTCCTGACCATTTTTCGTCTGATATCAGGAGATCACTGAATTCGGTTTTCAGAAGCTCTTCACCGGAAGTAAATCCCAGAATATTAATAGTGGCCGGATTCCCTTCAATGATCTTCCCTTTTTTCCCCAATGTGGAACGAAAAACGCCGATCTTAAGATTGTCAGCCAGATTCCTATATTGCTCCCTGCTCTCTTCCAATTCCTCTTTTATCCTCTTATCACCACTGATATCATTGACAACTATTGCATTACCAAGATCCTCTCCAAACGAAATTGTAGAGATCGAAAGGAGTACATCCACAACATCACCATTTTTCTTAATAAAACTGCTTTCATAAGGGATAGTAAAACTTTTTTTCAACTCATCCCTTACCTTTTTATATTCAGAACCCGGTAACTTATTATCTTGTCCATAAAGAGATCTGAGATCAAGATTACCGAACTCATCCTCAGAGTACCCCAGGAAATCACGTAAAAATTTATTAGAATAGACTATTTTATCCTCATGAACGATCAATATCCCCTGAGTTGTAGCCTCAACCAGTGATCTGTATTTTCTTTCGGATTGCACAAGTTTATCCTCTATAACCTTCCTTTTTTTCTCTATTCTCAGGCTATTTGTCATGAGGTAAAAGAGTATCAGGGATATTATGAAAATAATTACAATTGAAACCAGCAGCAGGCTTCGCATCATGCCGGATATTTCCCTGTCAACATCCTCAGTATACATCCCGGTTCCAATGATCCAATTCCATTGCGGGAATTTTTTAACATATGAGAGCTTGGGAACTACCTTGTGGGGATCATCCTTCCATTGCCACATATAATGGATAAAACCCTGTCCGTCCCTTTCACAAAGCCTGACCATTGATACAAACAATTTTTTTCCATTCGGATCCATCTCATCAGATAGATCTTTCCCCTCAAGCTGTGACCTGTAAGGATGCATTATCATACTCGGGCCCGTATCGATTATCCAGAAATAATCCTTATTCTCTCTTCCATATCTTAAATACCGGATATCCTTCTTCGCAAGCTCTTTTGCTTTCTCTCTATCATATCCATTTTCATTTCTCTCCCTTTCATATTTGCCCAGGATACTGACAGCAGAATTGGTCAATTGCTGTATCATCTCTTTTTTTCTTTCCATGATACTGCTTTTAAATGCGGGGATTATATAGAAAAATATAGAAAAAATAAAAAGGCCGATCGCAAGGAAAGCAGGGAGGATAAGTCTTAGATTAGGAAAAGATGATCTGAGTTGATGTCTCTCTTCCATAATTAATCACCATATCAATATTAAGATCATAATTTAACTTTGTCAACTTAATGAAAGGCGGTATTGCTAAAGAGAATAACCCGGACAAAAAGAATACCGGCCTTCAACCTGAAGGCCGGCATTACGATTAAAAGTTTATTTATGCCTTTTCTTTCTGCTTTTGTGTCATTAACGATACTACTACTAATGTAAGGAAAGAGAGCGGGATAGAAATTATCCCGGGCTGACTCAGGGAGATCGGAGAACTCGCTTTGTCAAATCCATATCTTGCGAACATATCCGGCGATAACAAAATTATGGACAATGCGGAAACGATCCCGACAAAAATTGAGGCAGCAATACCTTTTGCCGTTGTCTTCTTCCAGAAGAGAAGCATAATTATTGCCGGAAGATTTGCAGATGCAGCAACTGCAAATGCCCAGCCAACGAGGAATGAGACATTCATACCTTTGAACAGAATTCCGAGGATTATTGCGATCATCCCTATACCAAAGGCAGAGACTTTTCCTGCAAAAACTTTCTGCTTCTCGGTCATTTTGATCCCCATAAACCGGTCCATCAGATCATGAGCGATAGCTCCCGATGAAGCAACGATAAGCCCGCTGACAGTCCCCAGCACTGTTGCAAATGCAATAGCTGAGATAATTGAGAACAGGCCGACACCGAAATATTTTGCGAGAAGCGGTGCTGACATATTGCTCGAAGAGAGATCAAGGACCCCGTGGGTCATGGCCCCCAATCCCATGTAGAGTGTCAATATGTAGAAAAACCCGATCCCGCATATTGCAACAATAGTTGATTTTCTTGCATCCCTCTGACTCGGGACAGTGTAGTACCGTATAAGGATATGGGGAAGTGAAGCTGTTCCCAGGAACAATGCAAGCATTAAAGATACGAAATTAAGTTTTGACCAGAAAGTTGAACCCTTATCCACCTTAAATTTAAGTCCCGGGCGCATTATTGTTTTCCCCGGTGTAGGATTCTGATACCAGATAGTTACTTTATTCTCTCCATCCTTAACTGAAGTTTTGGCAAACCTGACGATCTCACTATCTTCAATTACCGAAAGGATCGAGAACGGATTTAAAGGCCCGGTCTTCTCAACTTCCTTGCCGTTCATGATCAGTTTACTTATATGCCCGACCTGAAAGAACCTCCCCTCCGAAGCGGGAGCGCCATTATAAAGAACAGTCTCGTCCGGCTTAACAGTACTTGAAAGAGCTTCTTCGAGTATAATGGAACC
This sequence comes from Candidatus Aminicenantota bacterium, assembly GCA_023136725.1. Taxonomy (GTDB): domain Bacteria; phylum Acidobacteriota; class Aminicenantia; order UBA2199; family UBA2199; genus UBA647. The sequence goes on along the minus strand of JAGLQR010000006.1, from coordinate 14,245 downwards.
TTCGGAACCTTTAACCTTCCACCATGTAAGAATCCCGTCCTTTTCAAGCTTTACAAATTCACTGTCTTTCACTTTTGCTGTTCCTGCAAACTTGTAATTCTCAGAATCAGGGGTGTAAGACTCTCCATCAAAAACAGCATCAAGTGTTATAAAGTCATGATATTCATCACTTGGCTTTTTATGGAGTCCGTTTATTATAAGAGAGACTGTCAGAATAGTTGAAAATAATATTAATAATCCGCCTTTAATGAATTGAACATAAGTTGTTGAGGTCATCCCGGCAGTGGCGACAATAATTATAACAATAGTTCCAACTATCAGGACCCCTACCCAATGTTCAAGTCCGAGAAGAGGTTTGACCAGTGCTCCGGCCCCCACCATCTGAGGAATAAGATAACAAATTGATACTATCAACGTACTTATTGCCGCCATCAGCTGGATCCCTTTTGAGTTGAATTTAGAATCAAGTGCATCAGTGAATGTGAATTTCCCCATTCTTTTCATAGGCTCGGCAATAATGAAAAGTGCAACTATCCATCCGGCAAGATAACCGATCGAATAGAGGAAACCGTCATAACCTGAGAATGCGATCATTCCGCAAATACCGAGGAATGATGCAGCTGACAGATAATCACCGGCAAACGCTATACCGTTGACTCCCCAGTGAATGGTCCCCCCGGCAGCAAAATAACCTGAGGCTGTTTTTGTTTTTCTTGCGAAATAAAAAGAGAGCCCGAGTACTAAAGCAACAAAAACCACAAAAAACATTACAGCTAGATATGATACCGGATATGTCATTCTTTATTCTCCTCTTCTTCACCGTTCAGTTTGTTTTCCATTTTTGTACAATAATGGTTGTAGATTATCCCCATAACGATCGCCAGAATAATAAGAAAGAATCCGTAAAAAACAGCCAGATTCAAACCGAATGCCACTTTGATCCCCATTGTCTCAGGAGACCATGTGTTGATAAATACAAATCCTGCATAAATAAATGAATAAACACCGAATAATATCAATCCAACTCTGGATTTAAATTTTGCGGCTTTGTCTTCTCCAAGTTCTACAGCTTCATGTTGTTGCATCTTTCCTCCTATGTTATTCAGGAAACAAAATTGACTAACTTGTTTTGTTAAAAATTAAATTAAAGTAAAACTTACCATTATTACAAGAACTATTCAATAGTAAAAAATAAATATCCCTTACAGCTTTCTTTATATACAATTTACGGGCTTGGTTTTATTTAAATTAATTTTTACCTTTTATCATCTATTGTGATATATATGATATGAACGAGTTTGCAATGACCCTTCCATTATTCTTTGCCGGGGAAAGAGAGATCACTGAAAAATATAGCAATAAAGAAGTAATAATATCATTTAACAAATTTTTTATTCCGGAAAAAAAAGCTCTATACAATTTTATTCTTAAATCGGTCAGTTTTTCCGAAGATTCAAATGATATTTATCAGAATACTGCATTGAGAGCATTCAAGTATTTTCGAAAATTTGATACTTCAAAAAGATTTAAGCCCTGGGTGTTTTCAATAGCATTAAATGAAATAAGAAAATATTTTAAAAATAAAATTCAATCATCTGATATTCACAGCATTGAAAATTCATATGAGCAAATCCCGGATACTCAAAACAGAGAATTGGCCGAAGCAGTATATTCCGCAGCTTACAGTTTGAAAAATACTGAAAGAGAGATTTTTTTTCTGTTTTATGATTCCGGATTCAACATATCCGAGATCTCGGAAATTACGGGGAAAACCCAGGGTAATATAAAGGTAATACTCTCAAATGCAAGAAAAAGAGTTAAATCTTTTCTGGGGAGTAAAAAATGAATAAAAAGATAAAAGATGAAGATATAAAAGTAATATTGAATTCTATGGATTTTGATATCCCTTCAGAAATTGATGCGAAAGTAAATGAGATGATTTACTCTGAAAACCTGCCAGCAGGTTTTTTCAAAAAACTCCTCAGAACTTCAAATCCTTTTATAAAATGGGTACCAGCTTTTGCTTCAATTCTTCTCCTCATAACTCTCGGGTTAATTCAATTGAACAGGAATGCACCTGAAAGAAAACCATTGAGTGAGATTAAGATAGAGTATGAATTAAAAGACAAAAATATAAAAATAATTTGGGTAAAGAAAGAGAATTTCTTGCTCAGGAGGCTAAAAAAATGAAAAGACTGATAATAATACTTTTAATCGTATTATTCATATTTGCAGGATCTGTTTCACTAAAAGGGCAAGATTCGAAAGCCAATGAAAGAGTTCATATTCAAAAAACTTATTTTCTTAAAAATGTTTCCGGTAAATTTGTCTTGAATTCACTAAAAGTTTATATCCTTGACCACTCATATAATGGAAATATCTTGTCTGTTACTATTCGAAGAGATAATGTTGAAATTTTTGAGAAACTTCTTAAAAAGATTGATGTTAAAAGGAAAAAAATAAATTTCAGGATATTTGCCGTTATCGGCTCCCACAATGGACAAAAGGAGAAAATAGAGAATAAGGATCTAAGAAATGTTCTTAATGAACTCAAAGAGGTCCTTACCATTAATTCATTCAAGCTTGACGGAGTGGGATCACTTGCTGTTGTAGACGGAGTAAGGAGAAGTGCAATCAGACTCTCATCAAAATCCGGACTCAACCTAAAACTGAGCCTTCATGAAATCTCAATCAAAAGTGATAGTAAGGGGAAGAGATCAGTACATTTTCAATTTGAGGTTTTTCAATTTATGGAATCAACCTCTTTTATAAATGAAAATGGCTATCTTGTTGCCGGAGTATCAAAGATCGGTAAAAATGGTGATTCACTGATCCTGATCATCAATGCAGATATTGAATAACGTATAAACCGGAGTGTGTGGTCAGGAGGAAGGTTCAGATATTCTGAAACTACCTCTTACACCATACCACTAACTTTAAATCAGATTAGTAAACAGATATTGCTTTCAACAATTCCCCCTTCTCATTAAATTTCAATAGTCTGAAAGCTGAAGTACCGGCAAAAATTTTCCCGTTTTTTGCAAATGCAAATCCTTTAAGGTATTCAGGCCAGCCCGGTATCGAAGGGACATTATAATTCACGCTTTTTTCAGAATTAACGCTAAATATAACTCCCCTGCGTAACCCGCCGGTTGCAATATTATTCCTGTCAGATGAAATTCCTATTCCATAATTGAAATGTTTCCCTTTTCTAAATAATGTAACCTCACCTTCCTTTGATATTTTTGCATTTCTATTTCCAAATGTGAATATGAATACCTCGTTTGAATTTACAACAATTTTCGAATATTGTGAAACTGAATAATAGATGGTTTTCTCAAATATTTTTCTTCCTGAAACAGGATCATATTCGGAAAAAATTGAAGTTTTCCCGTCATTCATCATCTTGAACTTATCTCTATCCAGCCCCTTCAAGTCTTTTGGAATTGCGCTGCTCCGGACAACCTTTTCCATATTCTTCGGCCCTTTTGAAAGTATGATCAGCCTTTTGTGATCAGGATCCAGCCCGATCATACTCACTCTTTTTTTGAGAGGGATAGATCTCAATAATGCTCCATCTTTCATTGAGTGAAAATTTATTGCATAATTCCCTGACTTTTTAAAAAAAACAACCACTTCATTCTTCAGTGCTGAAACGCTCATCCCGACAGAATATTTAAATTGTTTAATTCGATTCTTCCCCTTAATACTAAAAAAGTTCAAGGTCTCGTCTCTGTTCTCTGAAATAACGACTGTCCCTTTATTATTAAAAGCAAGATTAAGGATCTGGGTCTCTGAATAGATCCTTTCAATAACCTTCATTCTTGCAGGATCAATAAGATATATGACGCGGGATATGCCCCCTGCGGCAACAATCTTCCCATTTGGTGACACTGCTATGCCCGGGAGTCCCGTGCTTGGCGTAACAGAGTAAATCATCAAACCAGACAAAAAAAACAGTACTAGAAATGAAAATAAAATATTCCTCATGTTCATCCTCCGGATTTCTAATTTGTTAAAAATACCATTAGCTTGTTCTATCAGTTAGTTTAGTAAATGGAATATTCATTGTCAACCATTATGGTTGCACTTAGTGATGAAGAACATATTTGCAGGAATTCTTCAAAATTTATAATTGGATCCCTTATTGACTTCCCCCAGGCAATACAGTCCTGGTGCAATTCATCTGCCTGAAATATGATCCTTTAACTGTGATCAAGTTATTCGCTTCCATCCTGAAATTATAATCACACACCCGTTTCCATGCCGGCAATGGTGCCATGTCGCCTAAAGGTTCAAGTGCGTTGATATAGAATTGAATGAGTTTCCCATAATCAAAATAGAATGTTTTTTTCTGACCCGAAGCAATTTCTTTTTTCCCCCTTGTCCCCTCCAGAGGAATATGAACCTGGATCAGAAGACCCGATCTGTTTCTGATGGTAAGTTCCATCAGTTTTTGACATTCAGAATTAATCTTAATACTGGCGATAGAGTTCTGTCCGATACCTGTTCTGGCAAGTGTAAAAGTATCATTTTTAATTGTCTGGCACTTTCCCTGATATTGGGTCCTGTTAAACACTGCAATGGATCGTACATTAGTAAGTTTGATCGAGGAGGTTTTGTTCCTGAAATTTGACACAGCAAGATCCGGTACATTCCCGTTGATGACAACAGATCTTCCCTGAAAATTCTTCTGATCATACAAGGTGACCGTCGGTCCGCTTGGTGCACATCTGGCATTAATTTTAATTGATGACATAGTGTTGTTACCGATACTGGTTTTGTTGAGATTGGGAATATCCCGGGTGATTGTCTCGCAATTCCCGCGAAAATCAGCATTTGTATAAACAGCAACATAACTGATCCCAACTAACCGAATAGATGAAACGGCATCATTAAAGTTGACATATGCTCTCCTTGGAGCAGTAACATATTTACTGGTAGGTAATTGGCTATGATCAATTGTCACCCTGTGTTCAAATCCTTTGTAATTTGGTTTTGTGTAAAGATATACTCCTGTACTCAAATTATTGGCCGCAAATATTTCCAGTCCGGATAAAGAGAACAGGATCATGAAGAACAGAATGGCTGAGAGACTCAGCGACAAAGATTTTTTCATTCTTTACTCCTTTTATTAATTATAAAGCCATAACATATATATAAAGTTCAGGCTCTATGTCTCAGATTTTTTTATTTTATATTGTCAGTTCTTTATAGTTCTGTTTCTTATAATTGTAATCACCCAGCTTTCTTTCATGTGCCATTCTTACCATTGTGATCTCACCTGGTTTATGTTTTAAAAAAGCGGAGCTGTATGAATCAATGGCAACAGGGTCGGTACCGGCAATTACCCTGTTGGCCGTCATGATCAATCCGGGCCCTGCAGGCCCTCCAGTCCCAAGGAATTCGGTCGCATCCATAACGCACAGGTCGGGTTTACGTAAAGTGTTAAGATCAACGATACATTGTGACAGAAAATTCACATCATCATAACCGCCCTTGGATCCGGAGCCATTATGGAAATATTTATTAGTCGAACTGGTATTAAGTCCCATCATATTTTTAAGACAGCCGCTCATATTCGTCCCTACATGGTGTTTGAAGATCGGAACATTGATAAAAGTATCACACTCGAATACTTCCTTAATTATTTCAACTTTTTTTAGTGATTTCGCACGTGGAATTTCTTTACTTACAAAATTTCCCGAACACCCCTTTATCGACTTTATCTGCTCACTGTATTTATCCTTTAATTTACTTATGTCAAAATAAGTTCCGGGAGGATCGATAAGATATTGTACTTCTGCTGCACCTGATTCAAAACACATCTTTACAACGGCCAGAACGACATCGGGATGAACAAAACTTCCTTTCTTTCTCCACCATGAAGGGGCATTGATTAGTAGTCCTACTTTAGCTCCTTTGGTTACAAACTTCCCCATTCCACCGACAAGTTCAACAGCTTTATAGGTGCACCTTAATCTGTCCTTACTTTCCACCGAGGCGAATTTCAAATCCTGACCAATTGGCGAGGATAACAGATTTCCGGCCAGAGGGCCTCCTATCAGAACCGCTGTTCCCAGCAAGCTGCCTGTCTTAATGAAATCTCTTCTATTTAGATTCTTTTTCATTAATTCCTCCTGCATGTTATTAATATAATCAAAAACACTAAAAATTCAAAGATTTTATAACGCCCTTTTCCCTCTCCTCATCCGGATCTGTCTGAATATATCTGCTCTATATATTTTTAAATATCGCCACGGAAAGATCAATTTTATTATCACCGGTTCAAAAAATCTCCTTACTTTTAACCAGGATCTGAGTATCGGAGAAATTAAAGGGATTGGATCAGAATGTTCATTTTGTCCGGATTTTATTGAAATATAATCGATAATTTTCCCGGCGAAATTATTGTATGAATATTTCCCGGACAAGTAAATATCTTTATATGCATTTTCAGCAATTGTTTTACAATATTCAACATCGTGAATCTTTTCCAGAACAATATCCAGATTACTATAATCCCTCTTTAATTCTATATAATGTATCCCCGGCTTCAGTATCCCCTGATATTCTCCCTCCACCAGCACCTGGCAGGTCTTTGTGATAATACTTTCAAAGTGTCTGGGAGATATAGTAATCAGATCAAGTGTATGATCCTTCTCCGGAAAACATGCAGCCTCGACCTCATTAAAAGTTGCTCCAGGATTCCCCATGATATATTTTTCTACAGCAATGCGAATTTCACCTGTCGGATCAAAGAGGCTAGCCCCCCCCTCACAGCCTAATATGACTCTGCATTTAAGGAGGAATTTATACCATTTATTTCCATGTATCACATCTTTAATACTGGTTGAAATATCAGTTTTGAGATCACTGGAGGCAAGTTTATTTTTGAAAAATTCTCCGATATCAAACTTCAGCTGTGAGTGACGCCCCAGCCAATAGGCATGCTTAACTGCTCTATACCCAAGATCGATCGGCCTTTCCATTTCAACAATCTTCTTCAATCGGGAGGCAGCAATTTCATCAATATAACCTGCAAGAACTGTCTCTATTTTATCAAAACTTATTTTATCGCAGGGAAACACCTTCTGGTAATCCGATTCAGGAATACAGGTAAAAACAGATCTTATCCCGAATTCTTTAAAGATAGTACAGAGTTTTTCTGATTCTGCATACTCATCCTGTGATATTCCGATCTTATATCCTTTTATCCTCTTAAGATTCCCGATCTTCTTACTCCAATCCTTATAATACTTTTTATTATACCGCCTGATAAGGAAAGTATAATGGATTATAACCCCGTCAAATTCAGGAATCGTCAGATACCAGGGGATCCCGTTACATGCATTAAAGTAATAAAATTCAACACCCTTAATATAATTCCGGAAAGAATAGAGGTGCTCATTTACATGGACCCTGTCATTTTGTCTTCCGATCTTAAAGTAGAGGATCAGGATCTTCATGATATCCTATTTGATATCAACATTTTTTTTATAATACTTCCATTCTGAAATTTCAGGTGAGTTCAATTGACCGTTTAACATACCTTCAAAAGCAAGACGTTCCTTTACTTTTTGACATACCAGTTTCACACCTTCCGCAATATCTACTTCAGGAACGATCCCCAACAGTTTTTCCTGCTTTGAAAGAACGGGATTTTTAATAAGCGTCATCTGTTTTGGAATCTTCTCATAATGGATAAGAGTTTTGTCTGCATTCATCTCATTTCTGATCATCTCTGCAAGATCTGCAACAGGGAAGATGTCCGGACTGCCGATATTAATAATCTCGAAACTATCAAGATCCGCAGCAGCTTCTATACATCTTACCGCATCTGAAATATGCATCCACCCTCTCTCACTTCGTGTATGAACAATCACCGGTTTATTCAAAGCAAGATTATATGCAAAACGGATCATTGCAGAGCGGTGATCCCCAAATGTTTCATTTTCATCATAGATCATAAAAGGACGGAGAATCACAGCCTTCAGACCATATTTCTCATTCTCATATCTTACAAGAGATTCGCTCAGCAGTTTAGTAAGGCCATAGCGGTTGTTCGGCTTCGGGCTGCTTTCTTCATCCATAACCACCATGTCCGGACCGTAAACCTCGGAGGTTGAAAAATATACAAGCTTCACCGCATACTTTTTTGACAGATCAAGCACATTCTGAACACCGGATAGATTTGTATTTACTGCCAGAGAAGAAGCCTGTTCACATGTTACACGGCTAACCATTGCACCCAGGAGGAATACTACATCAGGGCCCCATTCAAAAGCAGGGATAAGATCTGAAGGGTTAGTTATATCCGCCATAACAAAATTCTCCCTCCATCCCGGCTTTATATCACTGGCAAGAACTTCATATCCAGTTAATTTCAGATATTCGCACAATGGTTTCCCGATATTCCCTTCTGAACCGATAACAAGAGCTCTTCTCATATTTACTCTCCGTTTCCTATATTTACATCTGGTTTAGCATTTTTTTCACATATCTTTTCAGCCTGTCCGGGAACTTTGGAGCAAGAAAGGAAAAAAATCTTGATAATTGAGGGATCGCCAGTCCGTAGGGATTGTTAACCTGGGTGAATGGATACTCATCATAAAAACTCTTCTGATCAGGGAACCGTAATCCCTTCCGGCGAGTTTCACTCCTCCGTTTCCTGAAAAGCGCAGAGAGTTCATCATCGAATTGTTTTATTAAAGTGTTGTAGGAATACTTTTTATCAATTGCAATATCACCATAGGCGTTTGTGATGATCTTTGCCGTCAATTCATCATTTTTTATTGCTTCAACTACCTCGTCAAAATTACTATGATCTTTTTTCAGCGGGACATAATGTACCCACGGTTTAAGGATCCCCGAATAGTTACCCTCATAGAGTACACACATGGTTCTTAGTGCAATTGCCTCAAATATCCTGGGTGAGATCTGAGCCAGATCAATTTTATCTTCATGCTCCTTATAATATGTGTGATCCATTTTACTCTTTTCGATCCGTTTCTCACCCAGAAGAGAAGTAATGGTTTCTGTTTTAGCAGCGATCTCTCCTGTGAAATCAAACACACTGGCACCACTTTCCACACCAAGAACTGCACGGGAGTTCCGGACCAGATTTGTCCAGGCCTCCCCATACAATCTTTTACTCTCTTTCCATGAGATATTAACTCTGAGCCTGCTTCGCAGGGCCCTTTTTCTGAATAGTTCTGCTATTCTCCATTTTTCCCTTCCCATACTCCCATGCCACGAGGGATACTTTCTTCCCCTGTATGAAACATCAAATTTCCTTTTATTAATAGGGATCGGGCTGTAGGTTAACAACATGGCAGGAATATAGCCCGTAAGAGTATTGATCTTTTTCAACCCGGGAAGTTTTTTCCCCGGATATACTTTTTCGACCTCCTTCTCAGGGACACATGTGAAAAACAGATCAAATCCTATATTTCTAAGTTGATCAATAGTTGAGTTCACTAAACGGTACTCATCCTGAATGAACACGACTTTAACCCCTTTGAACTCTTTCAATCTGTTTCTCGATCTGGGGGAAAGATAAGCATCAACAGCAATAAAGATCGAATAGTGGACAACAACAGCATCAAAGTCACTAAGGTCCATCTCTTCAGGAAGTTTCCCATTGTTCCTTACAAGCCCTGAGTAAACAAAGACCTGATGGACCGACAGATCGCTAAACGAATTTATATGGTCGGAGACGGTAGCCGCATTGAAGGGCCTGTAATCACATAAAAGTAGAATTCTCATTTAATTAAACACCTCCCGGGAGGTTACGCTCATTATAAAAATTAATAGCTTCATCTATCGGGCCGGTAAATATTATATTCCCTTCTTCCATTACCACCCCGGTCCTGCAGAAATCTTTCAAAACAAATTCTGCATGGGAAGCAAGAACAAAAACTCTGGCATCGCTGACAACACGTTCGATCCTCTCACCGGCTTTTTTAAGAAATTTTATATCCCCTACTCCGATGATTTCATCAACAAGCATTATCTCGCTGTGGATGGACGTAGCGACAGAAAATGCAAGCCTGACACGCATTCCCATGGAATAAGTTTTTAGAGGGCGGTAGATAGCTTCACCAAGTTCGCTGAATTCGATTATTTCATTTGTGGCAGCACTTATCTGATCAGGAGATAATCCAAGTATCGTTCCGGCAATAAAAATATTTTCATAACCGGGAGCTTCCTCATCCATCCCGAGATAGAGATCGAATAATGTCCCGACTTTTCCTCTCCTCTCAACAAAACCTGAAGTCGGTTTGTAAATTCCGGCCATTAGCCGTAGCAATGTGGACTTCCCTGCACCATTAAGGCCGATGAGCCCGATCCTGTCCCCATCCTTGAGATGAAGGTTAATACTCTTCAGAGCTTTAACAGGTTTCAAGGGGGGCCTTACCTTTTTATTCCCCATCAATCCCAGAAATGCCATCCTTAAGGAAAGGATAGAATCATTATAAACAGGAAAATGAACCGAAGCATTCTTTATCTTTATCTCAGCCATATTTATAACCAGTACATCAAACGGTAACGAAAGGATCTTGAAACAACAAAGGCAAGCATACTCATCATGAAAGCTATCATGATCACTACGATCCAGGATAGAAGTGGTACCGGATTCCCAAGCAAAGGTTCACGTATCATGGTGATCATATGTGTGAATGGATTTATTATTGCAATTATCTGATTTTCACCCAATAATCTCTTAGGCCATATTATTGGAGTGATCAGGAACATTATACCCATAAGCGAACTGACCATTTGTGGCAGATCTCTGAATCTGGCACTAAGGTAGGCCAGTATTATCCCCACTGAAAAACTCAAAATAAATATAAAAATCATTCCCGGTATTGCCAGTAAAAAATTCAGGTTCAGCCCATATCCGAAGATAAACAAAATGATAATAACAACAATAAGGTTATGAAAGAATATAATTGTATTCCGGAAAACAAGCCGGACTATTATCAGCTCCGGGCGTATCGGAATGCCCTGTAGCAGATATTTTTGTTGTATAAAGGCCAGGCATGATTCGGAAATATTTGCAAAAATAAGATTCCAGATAATTATACCGGCTGCAATGAAAGGGAGGAAATCTCCGATCGCCATTTTAAATATGGTTTTATAAACAAAACCCAGAAAACCAATGGAGATCATCGTGTTCAGAACGATCCAGAACGGCCCGAGGACTGTCCGCCTGTAACGGCTTTTAATATCATTCCAGCCAAGAGACATCCAGCTTAAGATCTGCTGATCAATCTTTTTTATTCTGCCCCTCCATCACATTAATTTTTAACACGCACAATTTGATAAATATATTGCCGCGTCTTTAAAAAAGTAATATCAGATGGAGAATTTATATTCAATCATATCTCGTTTTTTCTTAAATTATCATTTCTTATGAACTCTTGTTTTACAATCAATTAGCAGATCCGTTTCCGGAAATGATCATTTGAAGTCCGTTACATGGATCTTCCACACCTCATCATCCTCATCCTCCACAAGCGAATATACCTTACCGTTATAAACAGAATATAAGATCGGGTAGAAGGAAAAATACTCATATTCATCTAGAGCGACAAAAGTTTTCCCTTTTTCACTACCCTTTAGATCAAGCTTGATACATTCCCACAAATCACCTTTTCTTTTATATGTAATTACATAAATATGGCCATCAACGATCTGAAGGTCTCTGATAGGTGGATAATATTCCCTGATCCGAAGTATTTTTTTTAACATCTCGTAGTTATTTTTAAATACCGGATGTGTCCTGAAGAATTCAAGTGTTTCACTCTCGAAGCTGGCAGGTATTTTTATTCCTGGATAATCTTTCTTTATCTGATACTCTTCTTTTCCGTTGTTATTGAATACCTTTATTCTGAACTTTTCTGAACTTGAATTTATATATATTTTATTTTTGTAAACAGGATTATAGGTAAAACTGGTTATAGGAAGAACAAACGCTGACGGATTGTTCATTTCAAAATCACTTAAAAATACAACATCTGCCGATTTGAAATTATCTCCATAAATTGTAAATCCGATATACTGTTTGTTCTTCTCCCCCATAGTAGGACCGATTCCCAGAAATTTACCGTTTACCGGGAAAAGAAGTCTGTCAACTGTTACTTTTTTTTCGGTAATATAATTCCCATCAGGATCAAAATATGTCATCCTGTTTGTACTGTTCACAATTAACTTGCCCTTAAAAAAACTCATAGATAAGGGCCTTCCATCATTCGCATTATACTTGAATTCTTTCGGCCCCTCGCCCGCTTTCCCGAATTTCTTTAACAATTTGAAATCTTTTAAAGAATAAACATATATTGTTGCACCTTCCAGAACATATACCTTGTCATAGTTGACAAGGAATGTAGAGGGACGGACAAGGTCAGTGAGTTCAACCGGCTCTGATGCTCCTATATTGATGAATAACAGGGAAATAGAAACTATAGATAATATTAGACTTTTTTTCATATTTTGCTCCTCAATTGTTAATTGAATTTTCTTTCATACCACTATAACGACACTCACCCCACTTCAGTTCCCACTAAATATAATATTGAACTGGTAGTATTTCCATAATATAATCTTTTTCTTAATAAATGATATGGAAAAAATAGAGAGAACAAGAGATCCGATACAGAAGAAAAAACTACTCTCTACAACGATCTTTCTCCTGGCGTTTATATCTCTTATTCTCTCCATGTTCCTCGGAATGAGAAGGGAGAATGGAAATATTGAAGATAAGATCCAGTCTCTGATACCCCCGGGAAGCAAATATAGAGTAGTTGAAAACAATATATTTGAATGCTTTGAAGCTGGAAATGAGAAAAAGATAACAGGTTATATAACAAACGGGGAAGCAGACGGATTTGCCGGTCCTATGGAGATCGGAGTATTGGCAGATACAAAAGGAAACATTAAAGATCTTGCCGTTTTATCAAATAAAGAAACGCTTCCTTATTATGAAAAAGTGATAGATAAGAATTTCCTCCATCAGATAAAGAATAAAACATATGCTGATCAATTTGAGAATGGAAAGGATTATGATGCTGTCTCCGGAGCAACTTATACTTCAAAAGGGATTGCAGAAGCTGCACGGAAAGGGGTACAGAAGATCGCTGTTGAACAACTCGATCTGGAAGTTCCTCTACATGTCCCGCCGAAGATAAAATTCGGTATCCCGGAAATAACACTTGTTCTCCTTTACCTTATTGTTCTGATCGGATTACAGACAGGGACACGGATCAAAAAAGCGATCCGATGGATAACAATGCTTGCCGGGATGTTCATATTGGGCTTCTGGTTTACGGTTCCATTGTCTATTAACAAGGTCAATCAATTCCTGCTTGGATACTGGCCTGACTGGCATATTAACTTATACTGGTATATGCTCATATTCAGTGTTTTCGGAATAATCCTGATCAACAAAAAAAGATTGTATTGTAACTGGTTCTGTCCATTCGGCGCAGCTCAGGACTGCATGGCATTGATAGGTGGTGGCAAAATAAGGATACCGAAAAAACTGAGCAGGATATTTATAATTATACAGAGAACTCTGGTCTGGCTTGTACTCTTATACGCTTTGTATTACCGAACTCCCTCTTTTCTGAATTATGAGATATTCAGTACTTTCTTTGCATTGACAGGGACGTCATTGATGTTCGGGCTAATGGCAATATTCATAATCGCATCTATGTTCATCAAACGGCCGTGGTGTAAAATACTCTGCCCCATTGAAGCTATAAGCGATTTCACATCGGATATAAGAGACCGGATCGTTAACCTGAGTTTTCACAAAAAATAAACATTAAGGAAACGGTACATTATTCAAGATTTCTTTCGCCCTCGACCCTGTTCCTGCCATTTAGTTTTGCTTTGTATAATGCCTTATCTGCAGCGGAGATCAGTTCTGTTGTGGAATTCGTTTCTTTGGGGAATCCTATAGAATAACCGATGCTTACAGTAACTACTGCAGCGGTATCTGATGACGGATGGGACAGCTTAAGGTCCTCGATCTGCAATCTAGCTCTCTCAGCCGCTTCAATTGTTTCTCCCGGAGTAACTCCGGGCATCAGAATGACAAACTCTTCTCCACCATACCTGGCAACGATCTCACCTGCTCTTTTGAACAATTTTGCAAGTGCTTTTGCGATCATTTTCAATGCCCTGTCCCCTTCCTGGTGACCGAGAGTATCGTTATAATTTTTAAAATAGTCCACAT
>JAGLQR010000059.1 GCA_023136725.1 Candidatus Aminicenantota bacterium | reverse complement strand
TTCAGAATTTTATCTCATGGAGGAACAATAGATGGCTGAAAAAAAGAAAAAAGATGTAGCACCACTAATTCTTAAGAACGGAATCATAGTTGCAGGACACCCAAGAAGCGGAACTTCACTCGCATGTCAGCTTGTTGAGAGTGCAGGTGTCTCATTCCCGTCAGACCTGGGATCAGATATATACAATAAAGAAGGTTATTTTGAAATGGCTAATGCAAAAGAACTTGAAAAATCACTTATCGATGAAGCAATGACAGATAAAAACATTAGTGAGCTCAACAAGGTTGTTAAAACACTTAATGCAACAACGGGACTCACTGGACTTAAAATCGTACATATCCCTGCAATTTTTTTCTATAGCCATATTGCAAAAAATATGAGAGTGGTCTTCATATTCAGGAACCCTTCAGATGTAAAATCAAGTATGTTCAGAAGAGGAATATCACAATTCAAACTAAGTTGGTTCGAAAACAACAATGCACTCGTTGCCGCCCATGAAAATATTCCTAAAAGTATAATTATAAGTTATGAATCTATTATCGAAGGGCGCGATAGCGTAAAGAAAGGTTTTAAAAAACTCGGTCTCAATGTGAATTTGGATGTAATGAAAAAGGGACACAGGACACAGGAGAACAGTGGAATTGTACTTACCGAAGATGAACTCAGGCTCTATAAATATCTGAAAAAACTTGAGAAAAAAAGCTGCGGCTGAGAGAGAGCTAAATGGCAGACAATGACAAACTAACGATCATCGATGAAGAGGCTCAGGATCTTTTTACCAACCTGATATCTTTTAATATAAATCCGGAAGAGGTGTGTATGGGGTTGGGAATAAGAGATGTAAAAGATCCCAATACTATCAAAGTACATTCCTATCTTCACATGACTATCCCACATTTTCTCCGCTATGCAGAGGCGGTCAACAAACAAGTTGAACTGCTGATAGAAAAAGGTGTTATTTCAAGAGAACCCGAGCAATAAAAAGGTTCTTAACTTTACCCTACTCTGAGTTCCTGTTCAGGAATAACCAGCACTTTTGAATATTTGTTCTTCATTTTTCCGGTGGAATAATCAAGTTCAGATCCCAGTGTTGAGTGTGGAATAAGGTATACAATTATCATCATCACAGTTGCCGTAAACACCCACCATTTGCTCCTTTTTTTAAGGAAGAAAGCAGCCAGCCAGAATATAAATGCAAAAAGGGTCTTGTTGTCTGTAAGATCAGTACCGAATGGGATCCCTGTCCAGAAATCACCGAAAGCATATTTCTGAACAATAGGACCCAGGATCATCCCCCCAATAAAAACTATACCGAGTGTCCAGTTGACCAGCCAGATGTAATTCCCATTTTTTCTGAGAACTTCAAGTCCTGTTCTGATAGCAAAAAGAAAACTGAGTATCATAAAAATGATATGGGCAAAAAGGAATCCACCCGGGACACTATCCTTGAACCTGGCAATAATTGTTTTCCCGGTATTCAGAATTAATTGTTCTTCACCATGAGTCAGCGTGACCGAATATTCGATCTTTCCCGCACTGGGCTGCCCGGGTAATTCAGCGATCAGTGTTTCGCCTTCTCTTTTCATTTCGAGCTCGGTCCAATCATCACCACTTTTATATCTTCTGTATTTTACAGAGCCGGATACACTTTCATCAGCAGTTGTAACTTTAACAGGAAGAAGTTCAAAAGACGTATGACTCCTGAGCAATTTATAACTGATCTCGTTACCGCTTATCGACTCTGAACCCTTTATCGGATAAGTAGGGCCGGTCATCCTCTGGTAAAAAACAACTGCCACTGTAAGAAAAAATGCCAGCACCCATAATAGAACGGAAATATATTTTTTATTCATTCTTTACTCCTTTTGTCCAGTGATTATAATTTTAACGATTATTCCTTGTCAAGTTTTATCACTTGATCTATGACAAGTTAAATATTAATTCTTTTGACCTATCATTGACATAATCTTTTTATTTAATAAAATATAGGGAATAAGATGGGAAATTTTGGAAAATACCTCAGGGAGAGGAGGAATGCTAAGGGTATAACATCAGAATATATTGCCCTCCATTCTTCTCTGAACGAAAACATACTTAATGCTCTTGAGAATGAAAATCATGAATTTTTTAACAGTTCTTTTTATTTCTCAAACTTCCTGAACACTTATCTGGAGTTTCTTGAAATTGACAGGGAGAGGTTCTATGTTGAATTCTCAGAAGAGCTGGAGCCTATTAAGAATAATGAGAACAAGCAGGTTATCAAATCTATGATCGGATTAAGATATTCAAAGTTCCGCAACAGAAGATTAATCATAAAGGGGATTCTTCTTGGAGTTCTAATGGCAGTATTGTTCTATCTTCTGTTTATCAATAAAGTGATTTGATGGAACCACTCATTTCAAAAGACCCTATTGTTGAAAAAATAGTCAACGGAGATCCCGGTGATGAGATCATCGAACTCCTGCTCGACAGGAACCTGCCTCTTAAAGATGAAGAATATCTGGAATCCCTGGTATTTGTAATCCCTCAAAAAAAATTCAGTGAAAGAGCCGGTAAGAAATTCATGGATATCCCCGCCTTTGTCAAACTCGGGTATATCAAAAAAAAAGAGGCAAACCACAATGTTGCCAGGTTTATCCTTACAAATGCACTTCATAAGGATGATAGTGAGGTCCTGATAGCAGCCATAAACAATCAGGCACTCCCCGTTGATATACTTATGATGATCGCAGAACAGGGCTCTTTCCAGATCCTTACAACTCTTCTTGAGAACCAGATAAAAATGATCGCCTATCCTGAAATAATGGAGGCTATTGAAAAGAACAGTTCTGCAGATTCATTTGTAAAAGGAAAAATCACTGAAATAAGGGATTATTACCTCAAAGTGGAAGAGACATTACCTATTTCAAAAGAGGAGATTCTTGAAGATCTCCAGGACATCGCTGACAGTTCGGAAATAAAGGAGATCCTGGAAGAAGTTGAGGCCAATGACCTGATCGAAAATGTGACCATTGAGCAAAAGACCATATCAACTCTGGAAAAGATAAATAAAATGCGACTGCCGGATAAAGTAAAACTTGCTCTGGAAGGGACTAAGACCGAAAGGATGATTTTGCTGCGTGACCCGAGCAAAATTGTTGTCAAATCTGTCCTTAGCAGCCCGAAAATTTCAGAAGATGAAGTAGCGATCTTTCTTAAGATCAAGAGCATCGATAAAGAATTTATTGAAAAGATCGCCAAGAGCAAAGAGTGGACTAAGAAGTATTCAATTGTTATAGGACTTGTACATAATCCGAAGGCACCTGTCACTGAAACAATGCGCCTTGTAAGGAATCTGCATCAAAAGGACCTTACAGTTCTTTCAAGAGACAGAAATACCAATCCTGTTATAATGAAATTTGCAAAAAACCTGCTCAATCAGAGACAGGGTATCAAATAAATTTAAGCCAGTTCTTTCAGAAGCTCCGCCATGAAATCCCATACAAGCCCGACAGTTCCGACATGGATCTTTTCATCAGGACTGTGAGGATATTTGAGAGTCGGTCCGATTGAGAGCATATCCATTCCCGGATTTTTGTCTCCGATGATACCGCATTCAAGCCCGGCGTGGATAACTTCAACAACAGGTTTTTTATTGTACATTCTCTCGTACAACTTAACACTTTTAGCAAGAAGTGGAGAATCCATGTTTGGTTCCCATGGGGGATAACCGTCACCACTCTTCCCCTCACCTCCGGCCAGTCTTGCTATTGCTTCAATGCTGTTTGTAAGAGCATCAAGCCTTGATACAAGAGAACTTCTCTGGCTTGTCAGGATCATCACTTTCCCATTCTCAATCTTAATATTCGCAAGGTTATTTGATGTTTCTACCAGATCATCAATATCAGCGGACATAGCAAACACACCATGAGGAATAGCTAAAACAAAGTCGCATATTTTCTTTATTCCGGCTGAGTTAACTGCCTTTGAAGCTGAAGATCCATCTTCAGATACAAGTTTTATCTCAAGATCCGGGTCGGTTGATGAATGTTCAAATTTGATGGTTTGTTCATTATCACTTACAACTTCCTTTATCTTTTCAAGATCATTATCTTTAATCAGGAGCACGGCTTCCGCATCTCTCGGAATAGCATTATGTGCAGACCCGCCTTTTATATCAGAAAGTAAAACCTCAAATCCCTGGTTAACGATCGAGTTAATTGCCCTTGCTATAACTTTAATTGCATTGGCTTTTCCCAGAGCAATATCTATTCCTGAGTGGCCACCCTTCATTCCGCCTGCCATAAGTTTGAACTCATTATAGCCTGATGGAATATTTTCAAGATCAACCGGAAGAGTCAGGTCAGTATTAATGCCGCCTGCACACCCGACAGTAAAAACACCTTCATCCTCGGAATCAATATTCAGAAGGAGTTTCCCTTCTATGAATCCGGGAGCTAATGCATTTGCGCCGGTCAGCCCGGTTTCCTCATCAACTGTGAAAAGTAGTTCCAGAGGAGGATGCTCAAGATCTTTGTCCAGAGCCGCAGCCATTGCCATGGCAATTGCAATACCGTTATCTGATCCGAGTGTTGTTCTGTCTGCTGTTAACCATTCCCCATCATAAACAAGTTTTATCGGATCTTTTGTGAAATCATGATCAGAATCAGGAGTTTTTTCGCAAACCATATCCAGATGTCCCTGAATCACAATAATCGGAGAATTCTCCATTCCCGAAGTGGCAGGTACTTTAATAACAATGTTCTGGACATTGTCGATATTATATTCAAAACCATTCTCTTTTGACCATTCTATAAGATAATTAACGATCTTATCTTCCTGTTTGGAACATCTTGGAATCTTACTTATTTCTTCAAACCACTTCAAAATATCTTTTGTTTTTTCATGGGACACATTTTCCATTAATTTCTCCTTGTATAGTGATCAATAAATATAGGCAAAAACATGTAAATTGTCAAGAATTGTTTTGATTATTCCCCGGACACCTGTACCACTATCTTCCGACTATGGGGTTTGTTGTCAAATTCCAGAAAAATTATCTGCTGCCATGTCCCGAGTACCGGTTCAGCATCAATTACCGGTATTGTCAGAGAAGGACCTATTAGAGATGCCCGCAAATGAGAGTGACCGTTCCCGTCATGCCAGGTCTCATTGTGGAGATAAGTAATATTTTCAGGGATAAGCCTTTCCATAAGTTCCGGAAAATCCCTGACAAGGCCCGGCTCAAACTCTATAGTTGTAACAGCACCGGTCGCACCCGGGACAAAAACAAGAATGCTTCCGGCAGAAACCCCGGAATTTTTTAATATAGACCTTACATCACCAGTGATATCTACAATCTCGTTTTTCCCTCCGGTATTTATATTTACATATTCTGAGAAGATCATTTACCTATTATATTATCCGTATTTTCAAATTGCAAAATATTTCAAGGAGTGCTAAACTATCTCAAATGATTTTGAAAGATATACAAAGCCCTGTACAAAAATTGCTGAATGACACTACATCTGTCCTTTCAGCTACTTTAAATAGTGATGTTAACCTGATCAATCAGATAAAGGCCGTAGTGCCGGTATCCAAAGGGAAAAAGATCAGATCTACCCTTTTATTCCTCCTCAGCGGCGCCAACAATAATTATTCTGACAAACTCCTCAACATTGCATCTTCTATCGAGTTATTCCATTTATCCAGCCTGATCCATGACGATATTCTCGATAGTGCTGATCAGCGGAGAGGAGAAAAAACGCTTAACAATTCCATGGGAAACATGATTTCCGTACTTGGAGGAGACTTTCTGTTCGTCCATTCTCTCAACATCATGAACAATATTAAAAATCCCAGGCTATTGGATATACTTCTGGATTCCACAAGGATAATGGTAGAAGGGCAATTGCAGGAGATCGAGAACAACTTCAATTATGATGTCAGCCTGGAAACTTACCTTGAAGTAATATCAAAAAAAACCTCTTCCCTGTTCGGTGCCGTTACCCGGATGGCTGCCATAATCAGTGGAGAAGAGACTAAAATCGAGAACGAGTTCTACGAGTTCGGTATAAATTTCGGAAACATCTTCCAGATTAGTGATGACCTTATTGATATTTTCTCAACCAGTTCCGGAAAAGACAGATTCAGGGACCTTCAGGAAGGGAAAATAACACTTCCATTCATCCTCCTTCAAAATTCCTCGGCAAAAGAAGATGTCAAAAAATATTTCTCCGTCGAACACAGTAAAAAGCTCCTGGATCTTTTTGAGAGATATAATATAAAAGAAAAGTCACAGGAGAAAGTTGATGAGTACTATAAGAAGTGCCAAAATTTTCTTGAAAGGTTCTCACCCTCCCCATACAAAGAGTCATTGACAAAAATACTTGATTTCATCAGGTTCAGAGAATATTGACAGATTTTTTTATTCTTGCCGGTGGATTTGGAAAACGGGCAGAACCACTTACAAACAGCCTTCCCAAGCCTTTATTCCCTCTGGATGGTATCCCACTTCTTGGCATCATAGCACGACAACTGACAGGATTTGGACTTGAGCGGGGATTTATTAACGTTCACCACCTGGCGCCTCTGATTACAAATTTCCCTCTTCCCGGCCTTGATATAACCTATCTTGAAGAGGAAGAACTGTCCGGCAACAGAATACTCTCCACAATAAGTAGTGATAAAGATAAATATACACTGGTTATTAATGGTGACACTTTCCTCGATATTCCATACTACAAACTTTTTAGGGAAATGGATGAAAATAATTCCGCCGGTGTTATTCTTGTAAGAAAAAAAGACGGCCCCTACTCTTCAATTATTACACGGGGTAACGATTTTTTAAGAAGGGATAAAAATCCGGAAGTCACTGACCTCATGTATACAGGAGTCTCGATATTCCGGAGTGATTTTTTAAAAGAGCTAAGCCGGGAAAACCTTTTCGACTCTCTTGAAGCTTCAGGAAAATCTATCAGAGTTCTGGAATACGGGGGATTGTGGCTTGATATTGGATCACCTGAAAATTATTTCCTTTCTAATGAAATTTTCCGGGAAAGTGAAGGTAAGTCCTCCGGAAATTCAGTTTCCGAAGGCGTTTCCATTACACAGGAAGCTGAAGTTACTAACTCAATAATCTGGAGCGATACCAAAATAAGCGGTGATACAGTTATCAGGGACTCTATAGTAACCGGAGGCCTGTTTATCAGGAGTGGAACCTTCATAAAAAAGGTCATTACAATGGAAGGAACCTTCGACCTGAAAATGTAAATCCTTCTTAATCAATATGAAGTTGAAAATATTATTAATTTTTCAACAATTAACTATGTTAAAATAAGGTATGAAAATTTTTGGAAGAAACTTTATCTTTTTATTGTTTTTTTTTCTGATACTCACCCCTGAAATGATATTCCCGGCTGAATCGGGAAAGATGAACATTCTCCTGATCACACTGGACACAACCAGAGCAGATCATATCGGATGCTACAACGACAATCTTAAGTTCACTCCTAATATTGACAAATTGGGAAATGAAGGGATTATCTATGAAAACTGCTATTCAAATATACCCGTAACCCTTCCCGCACACGCTTCAATGCTCACCGGGAAACATCCGTTTATAATGAATGTCAGAAATAACGGGTGGTACACTCTTGGAAATGAATATGAAACGATCACTGAATTTTTAAAGAAAAAAAATTTTCATACATTTGCTGTTATTTCTTCATACGTCCTTGCTTCGAAATTCGGCCTTTCTCAGGGATTTGACACCTACGACGACTCGCTGGACGTCGGTGAAATGAATGTGACACAATCTTCTCAAATTCCGGCAGATAAAGTTTTCAATAAATTTAAAATCCTCATAAACAAAGCCGGAAATAAAAAATTCTTCGGATGGGTCCATTTTTATGACCCTCATACTCCCTATTCACCTCCGGGAAAATATGGGGACAAATTTAAAAAAGATCCCTACCTGGGAGAGATCGCATATATGGACCTGTACATTGGAAAGATCACCAGACTCCTTAAGGACAAGGGACTTCTGGATAACACTATCATAATCATTGCAGGGGATCATGCTGAAGATAAAGGCGAACACCAGGAGTTCGGCCATGGGATCTTCTGTTATGATGTCACATTGAGGGTCCCTCTTATAATCTGGAACGGCCCGGGACTACCAAAGGGGAAGAGGGTAAACAGCAGAGCAAAACTGACAGATATTTACCAGGCTGTTAAAAGTTTATCGGGATCCCAGTCAGGTAATGAAGATCACCCGTTC
>JAGLQR010000058.1 GCA_023136725.1 Candidatus Aminicenantota bacterium | reverse complement strand
AGCGAATGTGTTTGGAACTGCTGTTGCTACCAAAATGTTAAAATTCAAATGGGCAGCCATAATCTGCTCAATATTTGTAATTCTGGGTGCTGTAATTGGAGGTGCAGGTGCATCCGAAACTCTCGGAAAACTTGGATCAGTCAATGCAATCGCCGGCTCCTTCACTGTTGCTCTTGCTGCGGGCTTAACTGTTTTTTTAATGACAAGGGTAAAACTCCCTGTCTCCACCTCGCAGGCAATAGTCGGGGCTATCATAGGTTGGAATTTTTTTTCAGGTTTCAAAACAGACATATCCACTCTTACTAAAATTGTTTATACATGGGTGTTGTGCCCGATACTGGCTGCAATTTTCGGTTTTGTTCTTTATAAAGCTTTAATAATAAATATCAGAAGATCGAAGATCCATATGATCAGGATCGATCAATATACACGGATCGGACTTATTTTTGTCGGAGCTTTCGGCTCTTATAGTCTGGGTGCAAATAATATTGCAAATGTGATGGGGGTTTTTGTTCCCGTATCGCCTTTTAAAAGTATTAATATTGCCGGATTCACTTTTTCTAATACGAGTATACTTTTCTTTTTAGGGGCACTTGCAATTTCCCTGGGTGTTTTTACTTACTCAAAAAAGGTTATGACAACAGTCGGCTCGGATATATTCAGGATTTCTCCCCTCGATGCTTTTATCGTAGTTCTTTCCAGCTCTCTGGTACTTTTTATTTTTGCATCCGAAGGATTAAAAGCATTCCTTATTTCTTATGGACTCCCCTCATTTCCTCTTGTTCCTGTATCGAGCTCTCAGGCAGTTGTAGGAGCAATTCTTGGTATTGCTATAGGAAAAGGGGGGAAGAACATTAACTTCGGAATCATGGGGAAAATAGGAACGGGATGGGTCCTGACACCTTTTATAGCCGGTGTGATAACTTTTATAATGCTATTTTTTATGCAAAATGTATTTATGCAAAAAGTAGTTCTTTGATCAGATCTCCACTTCACGTGAGATCCCGATAGCATTACCGGATGAATCTACAGCGATCACCTTATATCTATATACAGCTTTTTTTTCCAGTGAAGGGTCTTTGAAAGAATAACTGTTTCCTGAAATTTCATTAATATTAATCTGCAACAGATCTTCATAATCATGTTTCCCGTATTTTCTCATGATCCTGAATTCATTCAGATCCACTTCCCTGTTCTTTTGAAATGTAAAAGTAAAATCTCCATAGTCTGATACAACTATCCATGCCCTTTCCTGCATTCTTCCTCCGGTCAATTCAACCGTAACCGGTATATCTATCAAAGCTTTGAAAGATATGTTTTCACCCGAAGTGAAAATTTCCTTTATACAAATACCGGTATTGTCTCCTGAATAACTGATACTATCAGGTAATGTAGCAAGTCCGAAGTTATCATTAAATGTGAAAAAATCTCCCGCATTTGCATCTAGATTTTGTTCAATCTCCTCAAGACCGTCCGCTTCCATTAATCTTACATATTTGTGCAGTGAACTTGAGTTATCATACTCAAATCTACGCCCTGTCCTGTCGAGAGTTGAATCAATGTGCCAGATGATCAATCCATCGGAAGGAATGTCAACATCGTTTCCGATCCTTGTTCTGTTCTCGATCATAAAAAATTCACTGAAAAGTGATCCTTCTGAAATAGCTGGCATTATTAGTAATGACTCTCCATCCTTAACTGCAGGGCTAAATGAATATTCTGCAGATCCTGATGATTGGATAACAGGAATAGTCCAGTCCAGCATAAATTTATGAAAACAATTATGATCACCCCATATTGCATCCATAATATCCATACCGCCGACTCCCCCTTCGGGCCCGATCCCCTCCTGATAATCATAAAGGTCAGGAAGTCCCAGAGCATGCCCGGTCTCATGTATCAGGGTTGATACGGAGAACTCATCATTAGGATAATTGTAGGATTCCCATTGCCATGAATAGAGAGAGAGTGATTTCCCGTCAATTTTGAAACTACTATTATAAAAAGAGGTTTGATAAGCCCACCAGAAAGATGACCACTCTCCATGCTCACCACTCCATATCACTACAAGGTAATCTATATCCCCATCATTATCATTGTCATATTGTGAAAAATCATGACCTTTTTTGTCATAGAATAATAATGCCTCTTTAATAAGATCTTCCTGTCCGGTAGAAGTCTCGGGTATTTCAGACCTGGATCCGGGATACTTATACCAGCCGAGAATATTACCGGAAATATTCAGTTTCCCGAAAGATGATCTTAAGTAGAACTCTTTAAGGCTTTCCAGAGGATACTCTTCCGAATGCCCCTTTCCGAATATCTTATCTCTCATCAGAGCGGTAGGGTTTGTATTATCAACATCTGCAAATGACAGGAGCAGCACAGGTATCTTTACATTCCCTGTTGTCGGCATCCCCTTCCGACCGGGTGGCGGAGCAAGTACATTGTCTCCGGGATTATCGGTTGATCCGCTTATTCTTTCCCTTAATCTATTTATTAAAAATGGAGATATTTTATGATTCCCGTAAGATCTTGCCTGCTTGATCCTGGCCTCAAGTGTTCCGTCACTTTTGTATTTTTCGATCTGTTCTTTTGTCGGGGGATCAAGAGGGAACAAAAGTATAGAAGAAATATTGACAAGTGAGATTATAAAAATAATTACAGATAAAAAACTAATTGTTTTCTTAAAATTCATTTTCACTCCAACTTCGGATTATAAATAATATTAATACGACAATCAATCAAATTTCCGGAATAGAAAACTTGAATTTATCCCTTTTCGGTAAGATACAAACCTGATATTACAATAGCAGAACCGGCAAGAAGTGATATCCCAATAGCTTCATTTAATACAAGAAAGGCAATTAACTGGGTCATAGGTGGAATCGTATAAAGATAGACACCGACCTTTTGTGATTCGCTCATCGTCAGTGCGTAAACATACAATAAAGTTGCAAGGAATGAACATGTAATTCCGAGAAAAAGGATAGAGAGCCATGCATCACTATTAATTGAAACAAGAGAAAAAGACTTTGACTTCATCTCGAGTATACCTGCCGGGATCATATATATTGCTCCGATAATTGTAATTGCTGCTGTCATTTTCAATGCTGACATTTTTGAAGTAATACTTTTCCCCATCACTGTGAATATCCCCCACATGACAATGCTTATTAGTACTAACAGATCTCCGAGTAAATTCCCTCTAAGGTTAAATTCAAGGATCGTATCAAATCCCATTACGATCATAACTCCGAGGAGGGCGATGATAACTCCTGCAACTTTCCGGAGAGTTATCTTCTCTTTAAGAAAAACTGCAGCGATAATTATAATAGTAATCGGGGCAGTCACAGCATAAATACCACCTTTAGCAGCAGTTGTATATTGCAGGCCTATCGTCTGAATTACATAGTGGAGCCCAGACCCGAACAAACTCAGAAGAAGAAGTGGAAGGATATTTGATCTTGTAAAAATATCAAACTTCTCTCCTTTTAAATATATCCAAAAAATAAAAAAAATTGAAGATACAATTAATCTCAAAGAGACTACAGTTATAGGGGGGATCGAAGATAAAGCAATTTTTGTTGCTATAAAAGAAGCCGCCCAGAAAAAACATGCTGTTAATAATGCTACTTTTGCTTTTAATGCCATTAAGATTATTCCTGATCATCTCCAATATCTTTTAGTTCTTTAACATCCCGTATTATGAAGATCTTGTAATCTCCCAGATATTTGAAATGATTTTTTGTATATAGTTTTATCGCTTGCAAGTTGTCTTTATGAACCTCAAGTTTTATCTGAACATTTTTATCCCTGGCAAACCTGAGTGTTTTTTTAATAAGAGGTATAAAAAGTTTTCGTCCCTGATACTCGGGATCTATTCCGAAATGATGGAGATGGATCCGCCTTCCATCAAATGTCATCCAGGATGTTCCGATTATTTTCTGTGATGATATCTCTTCCATAATAATAAATTTACCGCCCAGGTTTATTGACAATTCAATGGTTTCCAGATCATCTCCCCTCATCTTATTCCCAAGTCCGGTCTTTTCCCACAGGTCAATAACCTCTGCATAATCGTTGCTCTTAAAATCCCTGAAAAAATAATTGTTCATCATTTTAATATAAATGATTATAAAATTTCAAGAAAAAAAAGGCTAATGTATCCAGCATCAACATTACAAACAGCTATTTCTCCCCCTTTAGGGGGGATTATAGGGGGGCCATTTCCGAAATATGTTTATTACTTAAATAGGCCCCTAAATCAGCCCAGGCTGCTTTCTCTTCGCTAAAGCGAATTCACCTTGCCCCTGAAGGGGACTTGCTATAGTTCTTACATTACCCTCACCCCTGCCCAGGCCGGTTAATGAATTTCAGATCATAATAGTTTATAATTAATTCGTGAGAAAGCTTCAAATATTGTTGATCTTATCCCTGTTATTGATCACCCTATCTTGTGAAAAAGCAATTGTTAGCAAGATGGTTTCAGGAAAACCATCTGTTGAACTGGATCCTGAACAGGAATTAATAATTAATCCCGAACCGATTGTAGTTTCCAATGATTCCGGAAAGTTCATTATTACTCCCGTTGCAGAATATTCCATTTCAGCCAGAGTTGTTTCAACAAGATCCTACAAAGGAAAATGGACTGCATCTTTGTCAAAGATTGACCTCGCTCTAGTATGGGGCAAACTGTCTGACAAAAAGATGGATAAGTTCATCTCTTACAAACAGAGAAACAGATGGTATTTTTACAGATATAGTCCGGAATTTCCACTGGACAACATCTATATAATCACCCATTCTTCAAACAACCATATAATACCATCCAATTACAATCTTTCTCTGGCATTAAAAGAAATCAGCAAAAATGATCTTGTTGAAATAAAAGGCTATCTGGTCAACGTGTCAGGATTTTCAGGAAGGAAAAAAGTTTTCTGGACTACCAGCAAATCTCGTAATGATAGTGGTGACCGATCATGTGAGCTTGTATATGCAAAGACCATAAGGATCAATGACAAGATATTCAGATGAGGCCCGAAAAATTTTATTGAAATATAAGGAACCTTATATTATAAGGAACCGTATATATAATTTAGGAGGAATTATATGAGCCCTTTAAGAAAAGTTATCGGATTTTTAATTGCAGCATTGATCGGAATTCCGATCCTGTTTGCAACTATAATTGCAGTTGGAGTAACTAATTCAGTAGTAACGCCTGAGGTGATGTCAGATCTTCCAAGAGAAATAATAGCTGAACTTCCTTCAACTATTGATGAATTATATACCGCCTTGGAAACTGATGAGAATATAGATGATGAAAAAACAAAAATTATTATTGAATCAATGAAAAAAACGCAGATGACTCCCGGAAAAATAATGAAGGAATCAGGGATTTTCGAATGGTTAAGGGGAGAACTTTCAGAATCGATCAAACAATTCGGAGAAGTCCTTAGAGGAGAAAGAAGCCCGGACCCGATATTATTAAATATGAAACCTTTGAAAGATGCTATCCTTCATGACTCTATAACAACCTATCTTAAGTCGGTTATAAAGAATTTACCTGAATGTGATGATATGGATATTGAACAATGGAAGAGAATTGCATTCACAAATGACTGGTCTGATGGATTTGATCTTGATGAATTTCCTTCATGCAGGCCTGCAGGACTTGAGATAACGGATGATCTTATAAAAATGTTCCAGCTAAGAGCTGTGGAAGAGATGCCGGAGGATGTTGAGATACTTGATGAATGGATTGATCTTCCAAGAGGCTGGAATTTCACAAAAACCATCAGTGCTGTTACGTATACTCTGTTCATATTTCCGGCACTATTTATTTTCCTCGGAGCTCTTATTGCTGCAACTTCAAAAGCAAGTTTTTTCAGATGGTCGGGTATTACCACAATGATCGGCGGACTTCTCGCTTATGGACTGGCATCATTGCTTGAGAATATTATTCCCATATCTGAATTCAGTTTCAGATATGATTTTGCCCATAGTGTATCATCCCGTTTTGAAGAGTTGGTGATATTGAAGGTCGGAAATCTTACTGAAATGTTTCTTAACTCATTATTTGCCCCAGCCTCAAAGCTGGGCGGTACTGTTGCAATAGTAGGATTGATCTTATTCGCACTATCATTCCTGTTAAATGATGAAAAAAAGGCCGTAGTAGAATAAGGAGATCAAATGGCTGAAACACTATCAAAAATGATACCACTCGGGACTAAGGCTCCCGATTTTTTACTTCCTGATACTATATCAGGAAAGAATTATTCCTTAAATGACATGAGAGGTGACAAAGCTACCGTTATAATGTTCATCTGTAATCACTGTCCATATGTTATCCATGTCATTGAGGAACTTGTTTACATTCCGCTTGATTATAAAGGAAAGGGCATATCTTTTATTGCAATAAGCTCAAATGATGTCATTTCTCATCCACAGGATTCACCTGAAAATATGAAAAAATTTGCTGAAAAATACAGATTCACTTTCCCCTATCTTTACGATTCCATTCAGGATATTGCTCAGGCATATAGTGCGGCCTGTACACCTGATTTTTTTATATTTGATGGTGAACTCAGTCTCAAATATAGAGGACAGATGGATGATTCCAGGCCTGGAAATAATATACCTGTAACCGGAAAAAATATCAGAAATGCCCTTGATAATATCCTAAATGATAAGCCGGTTGATCCGGTTCAGAAACCCAGCATCGGATGTAATATTAAATGGAAATACTGATCGGTCACTTCGACAAGCTCAGTGACCAGATTGCATTGGTGGCTGAGCCTGTCGAAGCCACCAGTGTGGGTTGAGAATAATACTGAGCTAACCTAATAATCTTCAGGAATTTCATAGACACAATCATTTCCTGAAGCAGAGTTAAGCCTGGAAAAAATTGTATCAATAACAGTCTGGGCTTTATCTCTATCTTTATACTTTCCAAGCACTATACCGAAAGGGTATTGCTGATTAATATATTTAAGAGTATTTCCCCTTAAACTTATATTATCAATTTCAAGAATTCTCTTTCTGTCCTGTGTTTTGATCCATAGCTTCATTTTAGTCCTCTTTGTTTGTCCCCATTTCGAGGAAATCATTATTAATAAAATAATTAGTAAAATACAACATTGCGGGAAGGTTTTCAGCAAATGTACGGCCGATTTCTTCATTCGAAGTGAAAAATCCTCCCTCAAAAGAGTATTCGGGAGGAAGTTCAATCGTATATGCCGGGACACGGAAAGTCCCATAGGCCCAATCGACCATACCACCATTGGTAGTGTAAATATTATAACTGCCTGACCCGGGCACATACTCTCTCCCATTAACCTCAAATATAAGATCTCTCATCCTTTTACCTATCTTATCTAATGCTTCAAAATCTTCAGGCGGATCATTTGTATATCCCCAGGGATAAAGTATTAATTGTGAAAAATTATGATAGGATAGAACTCCTGCCGGAACTTCACGGATCATAAACTCTTTTAATGCATAAGTCTCAGGTTCGGAAAAAGGTCCTGTCCCTCTGAATATCTCACTAATCTCGGACGGGCTGGAGCCACTATCATCATAACCCCACATATAACTATAGTTCCTGTTCAGATCAACACCCCAGGAAAGATCTCCGTTATATTTTCTGTTCTTCCTCCAATACCTGTAATTAATTATTGAAAATTCCAAACCGTCCGGATTCAGAATTGGCATAATGTATATCTGAGTTCCGTTTACCGCCTTCCTGACCTCCGGATCACTGTCCATATTTTCCAGAATATATTGAGCAAATAAAAGTGGGATCTCTACTGATATCCATTCCCTTGCATGGTGACATCCTATAATATAAATATTAGGTTCATCTTCATCTTCACTCACATTATCGCTGATTTTAAGAACATGGAGCCCTCTCCCTTCTACCGATTCACCAATAGAAAAAAGGCTGGCATGTTCAGGATATTGATTGGATAGATTTGTCAATAATTCCAATGTTTCACTATAGTTATGATAGGACCCGTTAATATCGTAGTAAGTCGTTTTAATGCCTGATCTTCTTTCAGGTAATTTGTGTATCGAATCTATCTCAAATCCATCATTCATAATTGCATCGATCTCATATTTAGGTAAAATAAAATAACAAATATCTCCTGAGCAATAAAGCCTGTCCAATGGCCCGTATACAGGAAGTATCTTTTCATACTCAACAATATTTATTCCTGCAAGGACATTCCCCGAACCCCATTTTTCAGTAATTCCGGAATCTATT
>JAGLQR010000057.1 GCA_023136725.1 Candidatus Aminicenantota bacterium | reverse complement strand
ACAATTCTTTTTCATTTTCAAATTTTCTCTTTGCCGGTATAAGGAAATCCGAGATCCCGGAATGGACACACTCTATTCCGGAAGAACTTCTAATGGATGAAAATAATATATACTTTGTAGGTATTGCTAAAGATCGTAGTCTTCAGATTGCAAAACAAAATTCACATCAAGATGCATTGAATAGTGCTATTGATTTTTTTAGTTCTAATGTTAAAAGCATAATGTTAACAACTCCTGAGCAAAACCAGAATGTTGCAAAGTATTCTGAATTTATTGTGGATTCTTCAAAAATATTCAAAACATATTTTAAGTTCGATCAGAAGAGTGACTCCATCGTTTTTTATACATTAATTAAAATCAACAAAAAAATAGCAAGTATTGATACAAGGTTATATAAGTCACAACTTGAACAAATCCAATCACAATCCTCACAAAGGGAATTCTCTGAAGGATCTTTATTAAAACAACTGGATAAAAGATCTGAGAATTTTGAATCGTTATATTTAAAACAATTGCTGAGATATAAAGGATTTAATCCATCAGATCCAAATAGTTTTTTTAGAGCTGTTGAAGAAGGGAATTATCATATATTAGAATTGTTTATCAGATCAAATCCAACTTTAGCAAATATAAAGAATAGTGAAAGTAAAACTGCAGCACAACTTATAATGAAGAATCCTAATATACTCCCCCGGAATAAAGAAAAATTATTTATATTACTAAAAATAGATGAATAAATACTCGCTTAAACGGAGGTAAGGTATGCCACAAAAAATAGGTAATATAGAGATCTATATGGGTCCGCATCAATTAAACGGGAAAGACGATCTGCTGAAAACAATCATAGATTTTATTGATGGAGCTCAGAAAAAACTATTTATTGCAGTCCAGGAGCTTGATTCCAAACCAATTGCTGAAGCAATAATACGTGCAAAACAAAGAAAAGTACTTGTAAAACTTGTCCTGGAAGCTGATTACCTGATTGCCAAATCAGCAATGCTTGATCCATTTAAACCCGCTGGAGCTCATGAACCAAATAGAATTCTACATGATGCGGTTCTCAGGTCTAAAATAAAAGTGAACACAGATTATAACCCGGCAATCTTTCATCAAAAATTTATAATACGTGATGGGAAATCAGTCCTTTCAGGATCAACAAATTTTACAGATACAGGAACTTCCCGGAATCTTAATCACATTGTTATCATTCATGATGAAAAGATAGCAAAAATATTCAATAAGGAATTTTCGGAAATCCAAAGTGGCCATTTTGGCAAATTTAACGTAGGTCACAATCCGGTACCGGCAGAAATAATGGTTTCCGATATTCGGATCAGGACTTTATTTGCACCTGATCACAATCCGGAAATGGAGATCATGAAACAAATAGGGAAAGCAAAAAGCCGGGTTGATTTTGCTATATTTACTTTTTCTAAATCTTCAGGAATTGACGACCAGTTGGTCCTGATAAAGAAAAGTGGAATTCCTGTCCGTGGTGCGTTCTATAAATCCTCTGCAAATCAAAAATGGTCAGCAAAAAACACATTAAAAGATGCAGGATTTACTGATCTTTACTTAATACCAAAAGCAGGGCTTCCCAGCCCCAGGCCAAGGAAATTACATCACAAGTTGATGGTGATCGACAGCCAGGTGATAATTTCAGGCAGTTTCAATTATACCGGACCTGCAAATAAAACTAATGATGAGAATATCCTTGTCATTGGTGACCTGGATGAAAAAAATGAAACATTCATTAAGAATCAAAAAAAACTGGCAAAGTATGCATTGGATGAAATAGATAGAATGATAAATCTATATGGAGAAAAGATCACATAAAGAAATGGAGAGTTAAATAGAAAGAATTGATTATAAGAATTACAATGATCAGCATCAGGCGGAATTCGAATGAGAGCTGACTCTGTATCTGGTTTTTGAATATATTGTTCTTGAAATAATTTTTAGTTTTAACTATATTTAGTCTTCATATATATTTCAGGGGGTTGGATGAAAAGAACTATAGAGATTAGTCTGAAAAATCTGGAAGTGAAAGAGAATGGGAGTATCAGGAATGAAGAGGGTAATAATTATCTGACATTTTCATTTTATCAAAATGATCATCCTCTTAATCCGGTTATAAAAGAATTAAGATTAAGAGATAAAGTTCCAATTGATTTTAAAAGATCCACAAATCCAATAACCAAAAGAAGATATGATGAACTGGAGAGGCTGGTAGTTAAAACAGAGATAAATGAGTATGTCTGGATCAATATTCTCCTTACCGATGTGATCAATCCCAATAAGATTGACTCTTTCCTGGATAATGCTATTAAATTTTTATTTAATCATACTATCGGAGCGATATCATGTTTGGTCACAAATCCTTTCATGAAGATCCCCATAGGTGTTTCCTCAAAAGAGGCCGGAAAATTACTTGATAAAAAAAGCAATAAAATATTTGTGATCGGTGAAGTTAAAACCAAATTGAAGATCTCAGACCTGGCTGATATAGGGGAGGAAAAGCCCCATCCTTTCAAGCTGATAGTGCCGTCAGATGTATACCGATCAATTATAATAAAGGAAAGGGGAAGGCAAACAAAAG
The DNA here is from genome assembly GCA_023136725.1 of Candidatus Aminicenantota bacterium. Lineage (GTDB taxonomy): Bacteria > Acidobacteriota > Aminicenantia > UBA2199 > UBA2199 > UBA647. The sequence goes on along the minus strand of JAGLQR010000057.1, from coordinate 5,675 downwards.
AAACTCAGAAGGTCCTGGGAAAAGGTGATAAAAATGGAACTCTCATCTTGTCAATCAAAACCCTTGCGTAATAATATTTTTATCGAAAAATCATTCAACTTAAAAATTGTGTCAATATTGTGATCATAGATTTTTGCTTTTCAATTTAGAATTTAATCATGTGTATCCATTTTGTGACAGCAGAATATATCTGAAACATCAAATAAAAACTTGACCCTTTATATCTCCTGATTATCCTGTCTGTTATTTAACTCTGAATACCACCCGGCCCCGGTTATTGTCTTCCCGGCACTCTCTTACTTTATTCTCAGCATCAACAACAGCCCTTACAATATATTTACCAGGTCTGCTGAACGAGAGCTCCTTTTCAAAAGTCCTCTCACTTTCAGGCCCGATGGGGCTGACATTTAAAATATGGGGTGTTGTACTGCCGCCCACATATATTTTCAATGTTGTGTGATGAAGTGGTTTTTTCAGCCCATTGTTAAATACCCTTACCCGGAGATCAAACTTATCCCCGACCTTTGGGTTTTTTGGCCATATCCAGACATAATTATCCGTTACTACGAGGTCAGGGCAGCAATTGGCATATACCTCAAAATCTTTGGACTTTTGATTATTTCCTTCATTATATTCTCTTATGTTGTTCCTGTAATCGGCATAAACTGTTACCCGATATTTTTGTGCTACCTGAATAATTTTTGTAAAATAAACAACCTTATATTCCTCCGGATTTACAGCCGGAATATCAACCGGTATCGGAGTTCCGCCACCGATCTTTATTGCTGCTTTTGATGGAGGTGCGGCAACTGCTCCATGATTATGTACTGAAATTCTGAAACGTATCGGATCGCCGGTACACGGCTTTTTCGGCTCAAAAGATGGACTGCTTATTGTAAGATCCGGAAGATACTCACTACTTCCGGCTTTTCTGACACTGAATTTCAGCTGCCTGGTATTGTTATCCTCTTTGATCTCCATTATTTTGTTTTCCGGGTCAACGACTGCTCTTGCTACATATTTGCCTGGCACATCAAGGAAGACCCGCTTAATAAAATCTCTGCTCTTATTTGCCCCGAGCGAACTAAATGGAATGATGTAAGGCCGCCCTGACCCTCCCACAAATATATGCAATTCTGTTTGATTTGCCAGCGCTGTATTTGAAATGTTATAGACCCTCACCTTAATATCGAACCATTCACGTGATGTCGGATTCTTCGGCCAGTTCCAGAAATTGGATATCATCAGATCCGGGTACCCGGCCGCTGTTGCTTTTATAGTTTGCCCCGGAAGGATTGTAATGAAAACAAAAAAGGATAGAACAATAGATAAAGATAATTTATTATACATATCACCCTCCTCTATTGCATTAATATAAGGAGGAGGAAATTATCTCAATTTAAATAAAAAAAATTATCAGATCTTACGAAAGATCAAAATGTAGAATTGACCCCTGCCTCTATTTTTTGCATATGATATAATTTTCAAATCTTATGAACAATAATAGTTTATCCTTAAGAGGAGAGGAGCTGGCTTCTAATCCGGCAAGGGTCGACATGGAGCTGTTCTTCGAAGCATCACAAAATCTATATTGCCCGGAAACAAATCCGGATGGTGCCTTCCTTTTAAATGTGGCAGAGAACCATTTGATGTCCGGCTACATCAAAAAGGAATTAACCGATATTACTTTAAACAGTTCAATTCCCGATTGGGTTTTAAATTATACCGACCCTTCAGGCCACCCTGAAGTGAGAGAGACAATTGCCCTCTTTATGGAAAAACACCTTTGTAAATGTCCTATACATCCGGACACCATCGGATTTTCCGCCGGAGCCGCTGCTATTATTGAGATCAGTTCATTCATACTTGCAGACAAAGGAGAAGTGGTTGTTATCCCCTCCCCGTCGTATCCGGTATACACCGGTGATATCGGGATAAAAAGCGGGCTTGAACGTTATGACCTTCAGACACATTTTCATATAGAAGAGACAGGTTCGGCAGCACCTGTTACCATTCCCATATTGGAAAAAGCTAAAACAGACCTTGTGGCCAAAGGGAAGCAATTTAAAATATTATTGATCACGTCACCCGATAATCCGACAGGCTGTATGTATGGAGAGGGACAGCTCAGAGAGCTGGCAAACTGGTGTATAAAAAATGAAGTCCATATGGTCGTCAATGAAATCTATGCGTTTTCACAGATTGATACATCTGATGATTTAATTTCAATTGATTATAAAGAAGATGTTAAATATTCCTCCTTTGCTAACGTCATGAAAGATCTCCATAGTGATTATCTCCATCTCTGGTACGGTTTATCCAAAGATTTCGCAATGTCCGGATTACGGTTCGGTATTGTCCACTCTCTCAATCAGGATTTCATGAATGCTTTCAGGAATGGGAACATCCCCCACATGGTCTCCAACCATACACAATGGATGATCGGCGAATTGTTCAAACGGAATGATTTCCTGGAAGATTATATTCAGGAGAACAAAAAACAGGTGACAACAAGTTATAAAGAGGTGGTTAAAACTTTGAAAAAAATTGGTGTCCCTTATGTGCCCGCCCGTGGAAGCCTCTTTATCTGGACCGACCTTTCAAAATATTTAAAAGAAGATACAGATCAGGGACAGGAGGATCTGTGGATCTCCATATATAAAAATACAGGTGTTTTATTAACTCCGGGTGCAGGCTTCGGCCATCAGAAAAAAGGGTTATTTAGAATCGTCCACTCTGCTCTACCCACATCCCATTTAAAAGTTGCAATGGAAAAACTGGAGAGATATCTACTCGCCCAATAAGCTCTCTAGAAAAAAATCATAATTTGAGATAAAGCTCTCAAATGAGATAAGGTCAACTTAAAAATTTTGACCTGACCCCGGACCTATGGTCTTCTTGACATCCGATTTTTATTTATTTACGATAATTTTAATTAGTTTTTTCTACAGGAGGATCTGATAATGAATACAAAAGCCGAAAATAGTTTAGAAAGAAAAATTCCAAGGCGCAATCTTTTAAAAACCCTCGGTTTGGGATTCTTATTGGGAAGTGCAGTCGGCAATAAACAATTGTCAGCTGAAAGAAAGCACAGGCGGGATTTTACAGCCATGTGGACCCATGCATGCAGCCTTCAGGTGGAGTATCCTGACAGACTGGAAAACATTTCCAGAAAAGCATTCCACACTCGTATTAAGGGAAAACCCAATACTTCCAATTGGATCCATTTCCCTATCCCCACACCTGTAGTGGGAACCTGGATGACTAGTCCTTCCGGGTTAAAGGTGGAAGGTAAATCGTTGGAGTACAGGAGACACAAAGTAACAAAGATCTTTGTACATTTCCGTTCAGCTTCCGTTGATGCGAAGGTGGTATCAGTTCACCTGCATGACGGCCAGAAGCAGATCGCCGATTTTTCCGGCCTGAATCTTTTCGGAGAGAACCCTTTCAAAGGATTTTCACTTCCTGAAGACCCGGAAGTGTACCAGGGATTATGTCTCTCTGTGGCTGTAGAATTCGGTAAGGATCTGAGGTGGATAGAATTCCACTCTGCCGGAGCAGACTTTTACCTGCCTGCCTGATCTGACCACTTCATATTCATTTTTTCAAGGGTGCCCCTGGCAGGTACTCATTTCTACAAAATTTACGAAGTTGGGTAGACGCCAGACCCCCGATTTATGGTTTCGTTTTTATTACAGTTTTGAATTCACTTTCACTTGTGATATGAATATAGTTGCTGACAAAATGAGGGAGTCTGATAAAAAAACTTATGGAAATACAAGACAAGAATCAAAAGAAGTTTAACGATTATGTTGTTCCGGATCAAGGACGAATCCTGAAAGTAAAAAAATGGCTGCTTGATAAGAAATATTTATCGAAGGATTCAAAATTAAACATTCTGGAAATTGGATATTCTAAAGGTGGACTTTTAGATAATTTGTCTGAGTTTGGTAGTATTAAAAAATATGCAATAGATATTCATCATAAAGATGCTGAAAAAGATATTATATTTTTTAAGTGTGATTGTAATAATGGATTTCCTGATTTAGATGGAGAGAAGTTCAATATTGTATTTGCGGGTGAGACAATAGAGCACATATTTGATGATGAACAGTTTTTAAAAAATATTCATGCAATTTTAAAAAAGGGAGGAGTGGTAATTATCACAACTCCAAACTTATTTTTTCTCCCCAGCCGTATTTTATTTCCTTTTGGAGTTAAACCGTTTTTTTCATGGGCTGAATATCATTATCATATTTATGATATTAAAACTCTCTCAGGTCTTGTTAAACGGTCGGGATATGAAATAGAAAAAATTAAATCAACCCATCTTTTAATCTCATCACGAAAGTTCAAGTTAATTGGCAGGTTTTTTGAAATGCTTGGTAACTGGTTTCCAAAATTTGGTGCACACATAATTTTATTTGCCAAAAAAAAATAAAATCACTTATTTCAGATACACTAATGGGTAAAGCACCGTTTTCCCGGTTTGAGTCTATTTCCCCTTCTTGTCCTGTTCCCTGAGGAGAGCACTGTTGCTGACAAGGGTCATCCGGAAAACACTTTCTCCATTCAGGAACTTTTCATAATAGACTGGAGGCCCGGGCAGCTCTTTTGCAAAATAGAATTTGTTCAGACTGTTTCCTGTTTTAACATTGTAGACGAAGCATTCAAATTCACCTGGCCCCAGTTTTATTTTATCTGTTGTTATCGTTGTGTGCTCTTCTGGAAATGATGCATGGGCCTGAAGGTCTGTCCATTTTGCATAATTTTTTCTTCTTCTTTTCACGACCTTACCATTTTTGTCTGTTGTGATCGCATTGAAATAGCTCCCTGTCTCGCTGATGTTAATGAATTCTGTGATCTGATAAGTGTCCTCTCTCCCTTTCATTTCCACAAGGTATTTTATCGTAATAGTTGTACATGCTGCACGGATCTCTTCCGCACTGAACGGTGTCGGGGCATGCCCCTTCTTCATTCTATTACTTTCTGGAACAGGATATTTGGCCGGAAGAACAATTCCCGAATAAAAAGTGAATGAAAGTAAAAAGAAAAGAATTTTATAAAAACCTGGTCTTTTATTTTTTTGATCCATTTTTCCCTTTCTATTAATCAATTATACATTTTAAAAATATATTTTTCCTGCTCTTACCCACCTCACCCTTCCAGTTCCTCTCTATTTTAAGTACAATAAAAATAATGAAATTTGACCGGGATTTTTATTTAAAGGATACATTCGAGGTTGCAGAAGATCTGCTCGGGGCAACCTTACACACAAATATAAATGGTGAATTGGCCAGCGGGAAAATTGTCGAATTGGAGCTCTACATGGGGAGTATCGATAAGGGATCACACGCATATGGAGGGAAGAGGACAACAAGGAACGAAGTGATGTATCACATGGGAGGAGTTGCATATATTTATCTTATTTACGGCCTCCACTCCCTCTTTAACATCGTAACCGGTATGGATGATGTTGCACATGCAATACTGATCCGTGCACTGGAACCGGTAGAGGGGATCAAAATAATGGAGGATAGAAGAAATACAAATGATGTTTTAAACTTAACCTCCGGCCCGGGGAAATTATGTTCAGCACTAAACATTACAAGAGACCTTAATGGTGTTGACCTGACAGGAAATGTAATCTGGATCGAGCCTCCAAAAGAAAAGCT
>JAGLQR010000056.1 GCA_023136725.1 Candidatus Aminicenantota bacterium | reverse complement strand
GAATTTATAAGTAAAAAACGCCGTTTTATTTCTTTATCTTCTAACTGGATCAATTTCCTTATCTAAAATATAAATTAACCTTAAAGTTTTAAACTTTCCCAATAATATCAAACATCGGAAGATACATCGCTACAACGATACCACCAACAAGTCCACCGAGAATAACGATCATTATCGGTTCCATAAGCGATATTAGTGCACTGACGGATTGTTCAACCTCCTCGTCATAGAAATCTGCTATTTTCCCTAACATAGAGGACAAAGCACCTGTCTGCTCACCTACTGAAACCATTTGCGTAACCATAAAAGGAAAGATTTTTTCCTCCTCCCATGATTCACCCAGAGGTTTACCTTCCTGAACCGAAGCCCGGCTTCTCAGAACTGAATCTTCAATGATCGAATTACCGGATGTTTTTGCTGTAATCGTCATGCTTTCGATTATCTCAACACCCGAATTAAGAAGTGTTTCAAGTGTTCTTGTAACTCTTGCTACACCGGACTTTATAAGCAATTCTCCGAGAACCGGCATTTTTAACTTTAAGCTGTCAATGACTCTTCTCCCCTTATATGTTCTGTTATAAGACTTAAAAGCAAAGAATAGCCCAATAGAGGCTATAAATATAAGTGTCAGGTTTCCTCTTAGGAATTCAGATGCATCTACAACAAATTGCGTTGCTGCAGGCAGAGATGCCCCCAGTTGTTCAAACAGATCCTGAAATGTAGGAACAACTTTGATAAGAATTACTCCTGTCATAACCAGTGCTATTATTAATACGGCAATCGGATAGGTCATTGCAGATTTTATCTTTCCGAGCAGTCTTGCCATGTTTTCCATATATTGTGAAAGACGCATAAGAATCGTATCAAGATTACCTGAAGCCTCACCTGCCTGAACCATACTTGTGTAAAGCTCATTAAAGATGTTCGGGAATTTCCTGAGGGCATTCGATAAATTTGATCCGCCTTCAACATCTTTTCTTATATCATCAAGTGCATCCCTGAAACCTTTATTTTTTTGTTGAGTGGATAATATTCCTAATCCCTGAGTAATTGGCAGACCGGCATTGAACATAACCGATAATTGCCTGTTAAAAACCGTAAGGTCTCTCAATGTCACCTTTGCTTTCGGCTTTCCGGTAATAAAAGGGATAGAAAACTCAGAACCTTTCCTGTCGACCTGAAGCACCTGTATCTGCTCTTTCTCTAGTAGATCTATAATTTCTTTTTTATTTCGCGCCCTTCTTTCCCCTTCAATTATATTACCTATTCTGTTTTTACCCTTGTACTTAAATATAGGCATTATTCCCCCTAAAAGTTATGAAACTGATCACCAGGATCCTGATTGGACCTTGATGCATAATTTGGTTTAAATTGAGTAGTTAATGCTCCGGCACCTCTTTTTATCAATTCATTAAGTTCTTCCGGATTGTGAGAAATTGACAAAGCATAATCAAGTGTAATCTCACGTTTAAAATGGAGGCTGGCAAGAGACTGATTAAATGTTATCATTCCATATTTTTCCTGACCGGTCTGCATTGTTGAGTAAATTTGATGAATCTTATTATCTCTTATCAGATGCCGGATTGCAGGATTGGGAATAAGAACTTCAACTGCAAGGCATCTGCCCCGGCCACCAGCTTTTGGCAATAATGCCTGAGTAATAATACCTTCAATGTTCATTGATAATTGTGTTCTGACCTGATCCTGCTGGTGAGGAGGAAAAACATCTATGATCCTGTTGATTGTCTGAGAAGCAGAATTTGTGTGAAGAGTTCCGAATGTCAAATGGCCGGTTTCAGCAATCGTGATCGCTGATTGTATAGTTTCAAGATCTCTCATCTCCCCGATAAGAACAACATCAGGATCCTCTCTCAAAACAGATCTCAATGCAGGTGCAAATCCTTTAGTATCAGCATGAAGCTCCCGCTGGTTTATTAATGCTTTACGGTGTGAATGTAGATATTCTATCGGATCTTCAATTGTTATTATGTGTAATGCCTTTTCCTTATTTATTTTATCGATCAAAGAAGCTAAAGTAGTAGTTTTTCCTGAACCGGTTGGCCCCGTTACCAGAACCAGACCCCTCGGTTTATCAGCAAGAGTACCGACAACAGGAGGTAACCCGAGTTTCTCAAAACCCCAGATCTCATAAGGGATCCTTCTGAACGCGCCGGCAACAGCTCCTCTCTGCATGAATACATTTGCTCTGAATCTGGCAACTCCCTTGATTCCGAATGAAAAATCAAGTTCCCAACTTTCTTCAAACTTATATTTCTGATTATCACTAAGCACACTATATATGATCTGTTTTGTTTCCGCAGGTGTTAAAATCGGATGATCAATTTTCCGTAGCCCGCCATGAACCCTTATAACAGGTGGCGAATTAGTTGTAACATGAAGATCGGTACCACCTTCATCGATCATGATTTTTAATAACTGAGGAAGAGGTAGTGCCATATTTTTCTCCTTATATCTTTGATGTCTCTCTTACAACTTCTTCGATCGAAGTTAATCCTTGTTTAACTTTTTCAATACCACTCATTCTTAATGTCAGCATCCCTTTTTCTTTTGCTTTTTGTCTCAACTCTGAAGTAGATGAACCAACAAGAATATGTTCTTTTATTTCCTCATCAACTTCCATGGCTTCAAATAATGCAATTCTGCCTTTGTAGCCGGTATTATTACATTTTTCACAACCTTTAGGCTCATATACTTTTACACTTTTTGCCGACTCAGGTGCAAAACCTATATCGATCAATGTTTGAGCGGGTACTTTTGAAAGAGTTTTACAGTTTTGGCAAACCCTTCTTACCAGTCTCTGCGCTATAACCAGCCTGACTGCACTAGATACCAGGAACGGCTCGATACCCATATTTATCAGCCTTGCTATTGTTGATGGGGCATCATTAGTATGCAATGTTGAAAGTACCATATGCCCAGTCAATGCAGCCTTGATAGCAATATCGGCAGTCTCAAAGTCCCTTATCTCACCAACAAGGATAATATCCGGGTCCTGTCTCAGAAATGATCTTAATGAAGCAGGAAAAGTCAATCCGATTGAATCCCTGATGTTAATCTGATTTATGCCATACAGATTAAATTCTACAGGGTTTTCTGCAGTCATAATGTTTACATCTTCACTGTTCAGCTTCTGGATTGCAGAATACAAAGTGTTTGTTTTCCCTGATCCTGTAGGGCCGGTAACCAGAACAATCCCCCATGGCTCACTTATGTTTCGGTCGAAACGTTCAAGAGAGATCGGCTCAAATCCGAGCTTAGTAAGATCAAGCATAAGATTATCTTTATCAAGAATTCTTATAACTATCTTCTCACCATGAATTGTCGGCAATGAAGAAACCCTCATATCTATCGATTTGGTCATTTCATTGATTTTGAGCTTTGTTTTTATTCTACCGTCCTGTGGAAGTCTTTTTTCTGCAATATCAATCCCAGCGATCAATTTCACTCTGGAAAGTACCTTGTTCTTTATGTTCATTGGAGGGGTCATATATTCATGAAGAATTCCATCGATCCTGAATCGAACCCGAAATACTTTTTCATATGGTTCAAAATGGATATCTGATGCTCCCTTTGAAATAGCATCCTGGAAAATAAGGTTTACAAGCTTAATTGCAGGTGCATCATCACTACCATCACCCATAAAAGAATCATCTTCATCAGTGTCTTCAAGTACCTCAATTGATGCGTCATCACTCAATTCTATCTCTTCAAGAAATTTCTGAGCCTCAATCCCGGTACTGGAACCATAATACTTTTCAATTGTCTCGAGAATGGATGATTCAGGTGATATCACGGCCTGAATTCGTAAATTCGTTGAGAATCTCAATTCTTCCAGAACAAATAAATTTGACGGGTCTCCCATTGCAATAGTCAGGATCGAGCCTATCCTGTGAACAGGCATAACTATATGCTTCCTTGCTATTTCAGGTTTTATAAGTTCTACGACCTTTTCATCTATCTCAAATTTCGAGAGATTTATTGAAGGATACCCGAATTGTTTACTCAATGCCTGAGCAATATCTTCTTCTGTAACAAACCCAAGCCTGATAAGAACACTTCCTATTTTACCAGGTTCTTTTTTTTGAGTTTCAAGTGCCTGATCGAGTTGTTCTTTTGTGATAAGCTTATCGCTTAATAAAAAATCCCCTAGTTTCATTTCCATAGCTTAAATTTTAGTTAAAAGATTTTTTTTTGTCAAACGTCCTATCTGACAATAAAAAATCCTGAAACCGCAATACTACTGACCTTACCGTCCCCCCCTATTCCAAGTCCGGCATCAATCAAAACTTTATTTATATAAATTCCGAGGCCAAGTCCATAAAGTAACTTTCCTTTGCCTCCGAACAAATATTTCTCAGTAAGATCACTCATAATTCCTGCTCTTGCAAAAAATCTACCATTAAAAAAAGATCTTTCTACTCCTAAGGAAACCGGTTGAACATCTTCTCCATTAAGATACAGATCGGATTTCTTTACATCCATGTCAATATAAATGCCGGTTCTCTGATCGGGCCTGAAAGAAACTGCAGCAATAATTCTCTGAGATAGTTCAATTTCTCCTGTATTAAATTCAATAACCGGATTTTTATAATTTTTGAGTATAACACTGGCTCTGAACATAGGGCTTATCACAGCACTAATCGAAAAGTCAGCTAAAAATAAACCAAAGTTATTTTCAGCCCCGAGCCATCCATATTTCAAATAATCTTTTTCTTCTGAGGATGAATTAAACTCATCATTAATCAGTGGAATGGAAAATTCAGAAACTTTACCGGACAGGTAGTGAACTGTAACACCGAGACTTACTTCCTTTGTAATATCCAGTGAGTATGAGAGTGAATACTGAGTATAGGAAAGCCCTGTGATATTCATATTCATATCTTTAAGGTCATCTCCTGTAATAAGATCAATATCATTATCCAGGATTGATGTCCTTTCAGGATTAACTACCGCAAGGTTCACAAATGAAACGGCTACTCCATATCTTTTAAATGCGGCCCCTGTCGAATTAGAACTGAATCCGTACATTCCATGTTTTGAACTGAATAACTGCTCCAGTTTATTATGAATAGCCTCCCTGTTATTAATACCAAAAGTTTCAAATTTCGTGAGATCATCCTGCAGAATATCAGAGAGTGATTCACCAAACTCTTTATAACTGGAATAATCGCTCTGATGTTGATATCCGGATATAAAATACCCGTAACCAGACAAAAGTCCGGGATTCAAAAATACAGAGTTGAAATCATAATTAAATGCAGATGAAGAATAGCCGAGAGATAATGATCGGGCACCGTAATACATGGGAATCACAGAATGTAATTGAAAAGTAACAAAAATTATAAGAAGGATTGCAGTCTTTAGTAATTTCATTATTATCAAATATAGGAGAAATGGAAAAAAAAGTCAATAATATTGGACATTTATTGAATATTTTTACTTTTTTTTAATAACAATCCATTGATTTTTCTTCTGACTATCTCATGAAGTGATGATTTTATAGATATTTCCTTAAGCCTTTTAAATTCAATATTTGGAATTATTTCCATCCATATTCTGATCGGAACTTTTTTATCAAAGGAGATCGCATAACAAACTCTCCGGTTTTTAATCCAATCAGTTTCAATTAGAAGGTTGTATAGTTTTATCCTGTCTCCATCCCTGTTTACAAATTTTATAATCAGATCTTCCGTACAATTGGGATTATCTAAAATCACTTTCAATATATTCACATCCTTTTCATTTATAAAATACTCAAGAAGGTTCAGAGGTGCCCTTTTTAATAATGATACTTTCTCGCCTCTCGGAATTTTATTATACCTTTGAGTAAACTCTATCTCACATTTTTTTCTGACAAAGGGATTAGCCCTTTTATTCTTTGTTACATTAAGAATGTCCGGAGTGAAAAGTGATGAAATCATATTTAGAGCAGTATCAACCGGGAATGCGGGGTGTTGGATAAGATTAAGTTTTATGCGGTAATTATTTTTAAACTCTTCATAAATCTCAATCAGATATTTTGAATCTACTCCGCCACTCTGAAGTTTTCGTAAAATATCAAGCTCTTTCTTTTCCAAAATTTTAGATTATTTATAGATCAGTATCACAAATACTCCGACCCACAATATCAGATTTATCAAAAATGGAAGATCTGAAAAAATAACTTCTTCAGGATTCTCTCCCTTCTCTTTAATGTAAGTGAGGAATAGATATCTGAAAATTCCAAATATAACGAAAGGCACTGTTAAATAAAGGTCCTTAGTGTGAAAATAGTTCTGAATATCAGGATTCAGAACATAAATTATATAGGAAATCAAAGTAGCAGAAGTGGTAATTGAGATCAGCTGATCAATTAAAGGCAAGCTATAATTTTTCAGAGATATTCTGGTCGAAGACCATCCATCCCGTTCTCCCGATACAAGTTCCTGTCTCCGTTTTACCAGACCAAGAAATAGTGCAAGTAGAAAAGTAACAATAAAGAGCCATGGCGACAGATATATGCTATTTATTTTTCCGCCTATCATAACACGAAGCACAAATCCGATTGCAATAATGAACACATCAAAAATAGCAATATTTTTCATATAAATAGAGTATAGGAAATTAATAACGACATAAATAAGAGCGATAATGAAAAAACCTTTATTAAAAAAGAAACCTGCTGATAATGCAATAATAAGTATGAAAAAAGAGAAAACAAGGGCAGGAAGAACTTTCAGTGATCCTGATGCTATTGGCCTGTATTTTTTTTTGGGATGATAAATATCCTTTTTTCTATCTATTATGTCATTTAGAACATATATATTCCCGGCTATTATACTGAAAAGCAAAAAGGCTAATACAGAATTCCTAAGATACTCAATATTTGTAAAGTTAAGTGAAAAGAGGATCGGGGCAAAAATAAACAGGTTTTTTACCCATTGTCTGATACGGAGAGATTTTAGATAATTCTTAATGAATACCATTTCTGGATTATATCAGTTATGATCTGAAAATCAATCGGGATTTTATGATATGTGGCTTTCACAAAGATCAGTCAAAAAGGGTTTTATCCTTCTCCTTCAAATTTATATTGAGATGTCTGTAACAATTATCGGTTACAACCCTTCCTCTTGGTGTGATCTTTAGAAACCCCATCTGAACAAGATAAGGCTCATAAACATCTTCTATTGTCTCCTTTTCCTCTCCTACAGCTGTAGCTATGGTAGTTAAACCAACCGGCCCTCCATCAAATTTCTCAATTATGGTAGTAAGTATTTTCCTGTCATTTTTATCGAAGCCCTCTTCATCAATTTCTAAAGCTTTAAACGAAAGTTTTACTATATCCTTATTTATTTCCCCTTCACCTTTTACTTCGGCAAAATCACGAATTCTCCTTAGGAGCTTATTTGCTATTCGTGGTGTTCCTCTTGACCTTCTTGCTATCTCATTGCAGGATTCCCCTGTGATCTTTATATTCAGAATCTCACTGCTCCTTAATACTATTTCAGAAAGTTCATCAGCAGAATAAAAATTTAAATGAATTGGAATTCCGAACCTGTCTCTCATCGGAGATGATAAAAGGCCTGAACGTGTTGTCGCCCCTACAAGTGTAAATCTGTTAAGATCAAGCGAAATATTTTTGGCCCCGATCCCCTGCCCGATTATAACGTCGATCTGGAAGTCCTCCATTGCCTTATAGAGTATCTCTTCAAGATTTGTCCTAAGCCTGTGAATTTCATCAATGAACAATACATCACCTTTGTCCAGATCAGTAAGTATTGCAGTAAGATCCCCTTTTTTATCAAGAACCGGCCCTGAAGTATGTTTAATGTTCACATTCATTTCTATTGCAATTATATTAGCCAGGGTAGTTTTCCCCAGTCCCGGAGGCCCTGATAAAAGGACATGATCAAGAACTTCCTCCCTGTTTTGTGCACCTTTTATATAAGTAACAAGATTGCTTAGATTTCTTTCCTGACCGATAAAATCATTTATAAGTGAAGGCCTCAGATTTCCTTCTTTTTCATTAACGGGATTATTCATATTATTCATACGCTACTGATCTTCTTTAATATAAGCTTGAATAGTGATTCAAAAGATTGATCAGGCGGATCTTCTCTCAAAATATCTTCTACAGCTGATTTTACCCCCTTATGAGGATACCCCAGATTAACAAGAGCAGATACAAGATCATTTTTAACCTTTGATTCTTTGCTTATTTCATCATCTTCAAACCTGATCTTACCTGAAAGTTCAAGAATGATCCTTTGAGCGGTTTTTTTCCCGATACCCGGTATGGAACTTAATCTTGTAACATCAGAATTCTCAAGCATAATTACAAATTCATTAATGGAAAAAGCAC
>JAGLQR010000055.1 GCA_023136725.1 Candidatus Aminicenantota bacterium | reverse complement strand
CGAAAAAACTCCCGCCAAACCTGCTGAGCAACCGGTTTCACTTCCGGAAGAACATGAAAAAGAAGCTGTTAGCGAAGAAGAGACCGGTGAGGAAATTGAGGGATATGAAATACTTGACATGATAGCCCGTGGAGGTATGGCGGAAATTTATAAAGCAAAAAAGAAAGGTGTGAAAGGATTTGAGAAAGTTATTGTTATTAAGAAGATCCTTTCCGGGTATGGAGAAGACAATAAATATATAGAGATGTTCGTCGATGAGGCTAAAATTGCTGCTGAGCTTACACATCCCAACATTGTCCAGATATATGATTTCGGGAAAAAGGATAATTTCTATTTTATTGCAATGGAGTATGTTGAAGGCAAAGACCTGAGGCTGATACTGAACAGAATTTCGGAGAGGAATTCACTCCTTGAAGAACATTTGTCAATTCATCTGATAATTAAGACACTGGAAGCTTTGGGATATGCACATTCTGCTAAAGACCGTAAAGGGAATAACCTGGATATTGTTCATAGAGATATTTCTCCCCCGAATATCCTTGTTTCATATTCCGGTGAAGTAAAGCTAACTGACTTCGGAGTGTCGAAAGCATCTAATAAATCACACCAGACTCTTTCCGGAGCATTAAAAGGTAAACTCCTTTACATGTCACCCGAGCAGGCTAAAGCTGAAAAGAACATTGATAATAGATCTGACATCTATTCTATCGGAGTGATTCTATTTGAGTTGTTGACCGGGAAGAAATTGTTTTCAGGGTCATCCGAAATGGACGTGCTTAATAAAGTTCAGGAAGGTAAGATAATAAAACCGGCTGAAATAAATCCGGATATTGACCCCGATCTTGAAAATATAATACTTCGAGCTGTTACTCTCAACAAATCTAAAAGATATAATAATGCTGCAGAAATGATAACCGCTCTTGAGAATTACCTTTACGTCAACTATAACCATGTTGCCACCCCGGTTCATCTCCAGAATAAGATGCATGATCTGTTTAAAGATGAGATACTTAAATCCGGTATTATAATAAATCAGAAATCAGAACCCTATGAAATCGAAAAAATAATTCCGCCTCAAACTGTTGCATCTATTGAAAAATCAGCCGAAAAAATCACCATAAAGGAAGAAGTCCCTAAAGATGTTATAGAATTAACAGAAGAGAGTGAGATTAAAGAGCCGGTGGACTTATCGGAAATTCCTGATGAAGAACAGCCCGAAGTTACACAATTTGAAGATCCTGATCCGGGATTCCCCGAACCTGATGAAGCTATATCGGCAATTACAGAAATTCAACAGGATGAAACTGTGATCCAGCCGGAAATAGAAGCTGACTTGGAGGAATTGATCATAACTGATTCAAGATTTGAGGAAAAAAAGAAGACAAGACCAATATTTAAGATATTACTTCTTTCCACTCTTATCATATTTTCAATATACTATTTTTTCATCAGAGAAAACGGTTTATTCGCCCCATCTGGAGATACCGTCCGGGATGGCGATAAGATTCAGGATGTTACTCCCGGGAACAACATAGCATTACCAATTAGTGAAACAGGTACAAATGAAGAATCTACCTTGACAGAAGAAGCCGGAAAAGACCTGTTACCGGTAAATGGAGAAAAAAGTGAGGATATCCAGAGCGGTCAAGTTGATGGTACCTTAACAGGTAATAACTTACAGGAAGCTGATGACCTGAAAAGTAAGCAGGAAGAGGCCGATAGGATTTTAGAAGAGGAAAAAGCAAAATTACTGAAAGAACAACAGGCTAAAGAGAAAAAGAGACAACAGAAAATTGAAGCTGATAAAAGAAGAAAAAAAGCAGCTGATGAAAAGAAAAAAGAGGAAGAGCAGAAAAAAATAGCAGAAGAGGAAGAACAAAGAAAGCTTGAGGAGGAAAGACAGAGAAAAGCGAAGGAAGAGACGGACAGGAAAGCACTTGAATTAAAGAAGAAACAGGAGGAAGAGGAAAAGAACAGAATAAAACCCGGGCAACTGGTTTCAATGGTAGAAGTTGATGTAAAACCTGTTGCTGTTTCCACTCCTGCTCCGAGATTGGCCAGAAGCCAGAAACTGAGGCAGAGTGTTATTGTAATGGCTCTAATCGGTCATAATGGTAACGTTGAAAAAATCCGCATCCTCAGAAAATCCAGAAGTAAAAAAATAGATTCAGTTATTACCCAGGCCATCTTGAAATGGAAATATAAACCGGCTGAAAAAGACGGTGTAAAAGTTAAGGTATGGAAAACAATAAATTTAGAATAATAAAGGAGATTAACTATGGATAAAAGTAAAGAAGAAGCAAACGTATTCTATGAAAATGCACTAAAAGAGTCAAAGAAACAGATGGAAATTATCGATGCTAAGATCGATGAAGAACTTGCCAGGGTTAAAGAAACAATAAACGGCCTTCAGGAACAGAAAAAAGCAATAAGAAAGATATATGATGGTGCAGCTCTGGTATTAGGTGTTGCTAATGAATTTGAAGATGAGGTTGCACCGCAGGATTCCTAAAGATTTTTTATGAATTTTAAAGAAGCTCTTATTTATCTTGATCAGGTGCGTGAAAAAGGGACAAAACTTGCTCTCGATAATATTCAGAAAATAATTGATAATCTACCTTTATCCCTGGATAATATCAAATTTATCCAGGTGGCCGGTACTAACGGGAAAGGATCCACATCCCATTATCTTTCATCAATCCTGAAAGAATCAGGATTTCGGGCCGGGATGTTTACTTCACCCCATCTACAGGATATTAGAGAAAGGATTACAATTAACAAAGAGTGGATCTCTAAGCAGGATTTTGCTGATTCACTTCAAAGCGTTAAAAAAATTTCAGAAGAGCTTCTTAGAAATAAAATTATTGAAGAAACCCCGACCTATTTCGAGCATATGCTCCTGACTTCATTATTTTATTTTTCTAATAATAAAGTTGATTTTGCAATTATGGAGGTTGGATTAGGGGGAAGACTCGATGCTACATCCACTCTGTCACCTGTAATATCAGTTATCACAAATATATCATATGACCATACAAAAACATTAGGGAAAAACCTTACTTTGATCGCTACTGAAAAAGCCGGTATCATAAAAGAGGGAGTTCCGGTTATTTGCGGTTGTAGAACAAATACTGTTGCCAATCGAACTATAAAAAAAATCGCAGAAAAAAAATCGGCACCATTCTATAACACTCTTGATAAAGGGAACAATATCTCATTCGTTCAGGAATCTGAATATTATAATTCAACCTACTCTTCTGACAAACAGGAATACAATTTCAGAGTATTCATGAACGGCAACCATCAGGTTGATAATGCGGCAACATCAATTAAAACCATAGAAGTACTGAGAACTCAGGGAATTGATATCCCGGATAATGCTATTATTTCAGGTATTGAGAAAAATTCTGTCCCGGGAAGAATAGAAACTTTTAATATTAAAAGAGGTATAATCCTTGATGGTGGACATAATGAGGAAAGTATAAAAGCCCTTTCCGGATATCTGAAAGAGAGGCAAAAAAAAGACCTGACTCTCATATTTGGTGTTTTAAGAGATAAAAAGTATAAAAAAATGATCAAATACCTGGAGCCTTTCGTAAAGAATATAATCATCACCGAACCGATATCACCAAGGGCGTTGCCTGCTGAAAAGCTGGAGAAAGCATTTTCTGAAAATAGTACTTCAGTTCAGAAAAACCTGAGATCAGCCCTGGAAGAAGCTTTTAAATTTAACAAAGAAATACTTATTACAGGATCTCTTTATCTGGCTGGTGAGATGAGAGCCCTGGTAACAGGAGGATTTAAAGATGGATCATAGCAAATTTAAAGAAACAGAAAACAAGTATATAGAGCTTAAATCATCATTGGATGCCGGTACGATCACCTCTGAGGATCTGAAGGTAAAGCTTAAAAAAATGATGATCAGGGATGATGATGGTAATTATTGGATGATTGGGAGCAATACAGGAAAATGGTACATCTATAACGGATCTGATTGGAAAGAAAAAGATCCTTACGATGAAGTTGATCTTGCCAAAACTCAGAATTTTAGTAACCTCGAAAGCGAAACGGTTGTTGTACATCATGAAGAGGAACAGCAGAATGAAGAGATTGTATTAGAGCAAAAAGAACAAGACATAGTCTTTGAGAGTGAAGATAAGGAAAGTAAATCTTTTGAAACTATTGAAGTTGTAGCGGAAGAGCAAAAGATTGAGATATCTGAGGAAAAACCAGCAGAAGAATCTTTTACTACTCAGGATAGTTCTGAGATATTATGTGTGATCTGCAAATCAAAAATAGACAACCATTCAGTTTACTGCAGTTATTGTGGAGCAAATCAGAAAGAACTTTCATCAAAAAAATCAAAACCCGGTGAAGAGTTATTGATCCGTTCAGTAAGAATAACATCACTTATATTCTTTTTTGGCGGTTTAGGCCTGATTGTCGGTGTTATTTTTGGAGCAACCTTCGGGATTTTTGATATTTTTAATGATCTGTTGAATAAATTTCCTGAAATGCTTGCAGAGACCAGGGGTAAGATTCAGGGTGGATTGATCTTTGCAGCACTTGGAGGAATCGGAGGGTTTTTCGGATCTGCTATTATATTCGGACTTTCAGGATTGATCTATAATACATTCTCTTATCTTTTCGGCGGTATCAGAATCCGGACTCGTTAAATGGATGTATTATCTGATATAAATTTCTACAAATTACTCATTTCAATATTTTTTTCATTGAGTGTTTTCTATCTCATTTACAAGTACACAAAAGATAAAAAGGACAGGAAATAAGTCTAAGATAAAATAAATTTACTTATTATTTTGGATTGCCATTTTTAAGTACATCTACCGTCTGTTCAGCAATCTCCAGCTCTTCATTGGTTGGGATGACCATAACCCTCACCGGGGATCCATCTTCAGAGATTTCACCGAATTCTCCAAATACTCCATCATTTTTTTCTTTATCAAGTTTGATCCCCAGAAAATTCATATCTGTCAATACTCTCTCACGGACAATTATATCTCTCTCCCCTATTCCGGCTGTAAATATAATAAGATCAACCCCATTCATAGCAGCAATATAAGCCCCAATATACTTTCTGATCCTGTAAGAAAACATATTAATTGCAAGTTCAGCCCTTTCATTGCCTTCTTCAGCAGCTTTTTCTATATCTCTCATATCTGAAGAAATCCCGGAAATCCCCTTTATCCCACTCATCCTGTTGAGAACCATATTAACTTCTTCCGAACCGCAGCTCTGAGTATTCTGAAGGAATAGAGGAATAGCCGGATCAATGTCACCACATCTTGTTCCCATCATTAATCCTTCCAGCGGAGTAAATCCCATTGTGGTATCAATTGATTCTCCATACTTAATAGCAGCCATCGATGACCCGTTACCAAGATGACAAGTAATCATCTTAATCTCGTTCAAAGGTTTTCCGAATCTTTTTGCCCCTTCCTTTGCAACAAAAAAGTGTGAGGTTCCGTGAAAACCATATCTCCTGATCTTTTTCTCTTTATAAAATTCGTATGGAAGAGGATACATATAAGCATGTTCGGGCATTGTCTGATGAAATGCCGTGTCAAATACTGCAGTCATTGGAACTCCGGGAAGGTGTTTTTTAACTGCCTCAATCCCAATTATATTTGGAGGATTGTGGAGAGGAGCTAGAGGAATAAGTTCTCTAATCTTTTCTATTTTTTCATCATCAAGAATAATAGTTTTACTGAAATTTTCTCCGGCATGAACAACTCTGTGTCCTACAGCATCTATCTCACTTTTATCTTTTATTACCCCGTTAACAGGATGAATAAGGATACTTATGATCATATTTATCCCCTCAGCATGATCCTCAATTTCCGCATCAATAGTGCTTTTCTTATCACCCAGTGTATAGCTTAATTTTGACTTATCAAGGCCTATCCTTTCACAAAGTCCCTTGGCTATTACATTCTTTTTTTCAAAGTCAATCAACTGAAATTTAATCGAAGAGCTACCCGAATTAATAATAAAAATTTTCATAATTTCCTCATATAATGTTAAAAAGTAAATTATACATTTTTACCTAAAAAAATCAAGGATATTCAGCCATTGTTTTTTTAAATCATGAGGAAAGATTATCTGATATTGAAACTTCTATGCATCTGCACTCCCAGCCTTACATTGTTGATTCCACCCCTGATGCACTTTTCGAATAATTCAAAAGTTTTTGTAAATCTGTTTTGGTCGGGAAATTGAGGCTGTAAGAATACCGGTATCTTTGCATTCTTCTCTGAAATGGATCTTACAATGTCAAAATTGAGATTATCATTAACAATTAGTTTTATTTCCGAGATTTTCTTCCACAATTTATCGTTTATCCTGAAATCATTTATATCTTTCGGCGAGACAGCCCACCAGTCGAATGGAATATTTCTAAAGTGATTCCCATTAGTCTCAACAGCAACAAACAGCCCCCTGTCTTTTAACAAGGTGACAAGTCCGTCAATTTGCTGTTCAAGAGGCTCTCCTCCGGTAATAACAACCTGACTTCGAGGATAACTTTCTCCTAATTGTCCGATCTTGTCTATAATTTCCGCATGAGTAAAATACTCTCCGATGTGCCAGGCACTCTTCGAATCACAATAACTGCAACCAAGAGAACACCCGGAAAGCCTTAAAAAAATCGATGAGATCCCTTTTCGGGCTCCTTCACCCTGGGCAGACCAGAATATCTCATTTACTTTTATTCTTTCCATTAAATATAAGTTGAAACTACTCTAAGATCCGTATGATGATGCTGCATTTTCAGATTCCCAGACTATAACCTCCGATACCGCATAATCCTTACTTATTATATTAAAAAAATGTTCAGAAAGGTTTTCGGCCGAAGGTGAAAAATCATAAACCTCATTCAAAACCTTATGGTCAGGCAGGATACTCTTTAAATAAGACTTAAGTATTGTGAAGTCAATAGCAATGCCGGATTTATCAAGTTTATCCACATTAAATATAACTTCCACAACGAATGTATGTCCATGCATTTTTTCGCATTTCCCTTTATAATTTTCAAGGTAGTGCGCCGAGGAAAATTTTTCCTTAACAATCAATTTACGTTTCATTCTCTTTCTCCATTCTTAATCTGCTGATAATTGGATCTTCAATACCGATCTCTCTGAATGCTCTTTCTCTGATATCACACGAAGGACAATTCAGACAGGGCATTTCCCCTCCCCTGTAACATGAGATGGAAAACGAATAATCTGCATTAAGGCAGAGCCCCATCTCAATGATCTCCTTCTTACTTTTGTTTATAAGCGGGGTAATTATTCTGTAATTATTTCCAGTGATCGAAGAAGTTGTCCCCTCATTGATAGCAGCCTCCATTTTTTCAGCAAAATTTTTTGTTGTGTCAGGATAATCGGGAGTATCAATCAGATTAAACCCGGTTAAAATATTTGTTATGCTCCGGGTCTCAGCTATCCCTGCCGCCAGCGAGAGGAATATCCCATTCCTGAATGGTACATATGTTTCAGGTATCCCCCTGCTGTCCTTAGCAGTTTCGAATGACCCTGGTATTTCCCAATCCGGATCAAGGAGCGCTGATCCAAGCAATTCACCAAGCGGAAACCTGACATGCAAATACTCAAGGTTATTCTGTTCTGCTATCCTGATAGCATTTCTTACCTCAACATTGTGTTTTTGTGAATAATCTATGATAACAAGAAGTATTTGATCAAATTCTTTTTTAGCCCAGTAAAGTACTGTTGTCGAATCAATTCCACCCGAAAAAAGTATCAGAGCTTTTTTTTTCATAATCTAATTTTACTATTTTATTATCTCTTCTCCAAATCTAAAGCATTCTTAACAATTAAAACAACTAATCGTTAAGCAAACAATTTATCTTGAAATGTCCCCGATTTTGATGTAAGATTTCATTTACAAATTCTACCGGAGGAATTCATGGCATTTAATCTTAGAAACAGAAATTTTTTAAAACTTCTCGATTTCACACAAGAAGAGATCAGATTCTTATTAGATCTTTCTATGAACCTGAAAAAAGCAAAATATTGTGGTACCGAGCAGAAAAGACTGACCGGTAAAAATATTGCGTTGATTTTTGAAAAAGCATCAACCAGAACCCGTTGTGCTTTTGAAGTTGCAGCTCTCGATCAGGGTGCTCATGTAACCTATCTTGGCCCTTCAGGGTCTCAGATCGGTCAAAAAGAGACCATGAAAGATACTGCCAGAGTACTTGGCAGGATGTATGATGGAATTGAGTACCGGGGATTCGGGCAGGATATAGTAGAAGAACTCGGAAAATATGCAGGAGTACCCGTATGGAACGGGTTGACAAATGAATACCACCCCACACAGATCCTTGCCGATTTTCTTACAATGATTGAGCAC
>JAGLQR010000054.1 GCA_023136725.1 Candidatus Aminicenantota bacterium | reverse complement strand
CGATCCGGACCGGCCTTATATTCATAAAGGGTATAGGAAAGAAGCTATCTTCTCTTATTCTTAAAGAGAGGGGGCCGGGATACACCAGCCTGGAGGATTTCATAAACAGGACGAGAGCAGGGGAGAGGGACCTTTCGGCTCTGATGGCAGTTTCCGCTTTCAATTCGATAGGATATAACGGATTCTCGGAAAAGGAGTTAAAAAAGAACTGGAACAACTACCTCGGCTTCATCCCGGAATAATGATAATGTGGTGAATCCCTAAGTTATTTGTCCCTTTTGATTCAAAAAGCTATTTTACATGTCCGGATATTTTGATTAGTTATGATCGAAAGATGATTTATAATGAAGGTATCTGCTTTACAAAATATTATTGTTCCAATAATATTTTCTTATGAAAATTGATTTTACAGAAAAAGTTGTATTAGTAACCGGAGGTTCCCGGGGAATAGGTGCTGCTATTGCTGAAAAGTTTGCAGAGGCAGGAGCAATTGTGATCATAAGTTTTAACAATGATAAAAAAGCAGCAAAAAATGTCCTATCTTATCTCGAAGGGGAAGGACACAATGCAGTTAAATGTGATATATCCGATCCCTTACTTTCAGAGGAAATGATAGAGAGGATAGTTGATGAATACGGGAGAATAGATATTCTGGTGAATAATGCCGGAATATATGAGGAGAGAAGTTTTCAGGAATCGGATTTCTCTTACTGGCTTGAAACCTGGGAAAGGACTATCGGATTAAATCTGCTGGGAGCGGCAAACCTCTCTTTTTTAGCGGGGAAACATATGGTACAGCACGGAGGGGGAAAGATTATTAACATTTCTTCCAGGGGGGCTTTCCGTGGAGAACCTGATGCACCTGCTTATGGAGCCAGCAAAGCAGCTTTGAACTCATTCAGCCAGTCTATGGCCAAAGCACTTGCACCCTATAATGTCCAAGTGTATGCTGTCGCTCCTGGATTTGTAGAGACTGATATGACTGAGGATATATTGGACGGGCCTCGCGGAGATGAGATCAGAGCTCAGAGCCCCATGAATCGTGTAGCAAAGCCGGAGGAAGTTGCAAATGCAGTAATAATGCTTGCTGCTTCGGGGAATGAATTTATGACAGGTGCAATAATCGATGTGAACGGGGCATCTTATTTGAGAAGCTGAAATTTAAGTGTTGATTGGCAGCCGGTTAATCTCTTTTCAGGATCACTATTGAAAGATCATCATAGAATTTATTATTTCCTACAAAATTGTTGACTGCAGCTATAATATTTTTCCCCATCTCTCTGGGAGGCAGGTCCTTGCCTGCAATCAGAGTGTCTTTAAATCTGCCCGCTCCGTAAAATTCACCTTCCGAGTTGATCGCTTCTGAAACTCCGTCAGAATAGACAATGAGATAGTCACCTTTTTTCAGTTTCAAACTATCCTCTCTGTAACTGGAAGTACTCTTGATCCCGATTGCAGGTGATCCTTTAGCCATTTCAACCAATTCTCCATTACTGAGAAGGATAGGTGGTATATGTCCGGCATTTAATACTTTCAGATTTCCCTGATTTTTTTTTAATGAGATATATACCATTGTCGCAAACCTGTTTGACTCACTGTCTCTATGAAAGATCTTATTAATTTTTGACCCCAAGTTTGACAGAGAAGCAAAATCTGAAGCCAGAGCTCTAAGTGTAGATTGAAGTTTCACCATATATAATGCTGCGCCAAGTTCTTTTCCCGATACGTCCCCGAGTACAACTCCGTAATTAATCTCATCAATCGGGATAAGATCAACCATATCACCCCCGACACTATTTGCCGGCCTTGAATAGAGCCATAATGACCAGCCCGGGATATCAGGATTCTCGGGCGGCATAAAAGCTGTTTGTACAGCCCGCCCTGCGCTTAGTTCATCTACTGCTATCAGCTTATCTTTTAGTTCAAGGATCAGAATAAAAAGCAGAATAATTAAACCAAGGAATGAATTGTTTGAACTATTATTGTTATTTATAGAGACTACGGAAAGTATTAATGCCAATGCCAGCAGGAGCCGTCTGATACGGGTTAATTTAAAAAACATTATTCTGAGCAGCCAGGCCGGGATAAATATAAGCTTTTTGAACCATCCCATCTCTTTCATTCTTGTTTTCTGATCTTCAGTGAGATAGAAGTCAAGAGTGTCAGTAAGGTCGTATTTTACTTCCCGGGTTATTTCGCTTTCCTTAAAATCTGTCTTAAAAGTTTCCCAGATGCCTGAATTCTTATTTTTGTGATTTTTTGAATCCATTACTTTATATTACCCTATATTTGATACGTAAATCAAAGCTTATTGTTTTTAATCGGATTTTCACTGTCTTTGTAATCAGTTTTGGTATAAAATACCAGATGGTATTTTAATGAAAATTTTTCAAATGATCACAGGAAAGATTAACAAAGAAAAGCAGCTCATTTCTTTGTTCAGGAAGAAGGGAGCCCTCTCTGTTGAACTCGCAAAAGATATCAAGAATATAGGTGAGGTAAACAGATCGGTCTTTAATAAACTGTATAGAAAGGGGGTACTCGATAAAGGTGGAGGAGAAACATTTTTTCTGAATGAGCAGGAGCTTATGAAGTATAGGATGGACAGGGTTAAGTGGGCAATGATCCTGATGTTTACAATTCTTGCAATTCTAATTCTCATCTCCCGGTCTTGATAATATTATGAATAAATTATTTAAAGAATTTAGAAGTTCTCTCAAGGATATTGTAGCGGAAGAAGCAACGGATCTTTTCCTGTTCAGGCCTGTCAGTTTTGTTTTTACCAAGTTTCTTGTAAAACTACCGGTAACGCCAAACCAGGTATCATTCATGTCTATGATAGCCGGAATTATCAGCGGGATCTTTTTCTCATTTGGTGATAAAAAAAGTTTTATCTATGGGGGCCTTTTCTATCTTCTATGCCATATTTTTGACCTGATTGACGGCATGATTGCAAGATTAAAAAAGAATGGAACTCCTCTGGGAAGGATCATTGACGGATGGGTGGATTATATTACTTCTGTAGCGGTTTTTATAGGACTTTACATCGGATTCTTAAAAGGGAAATTTGACCTTCCGTTTGGAGCTTTGATTATCACGATCGCAGCAGGGGCCTCAATGATATTGCACAGCGTTATTATTGATTATTACAGACAGCAATATCTTTCAAGTTCAACCGGAAGGAATAAGACAATTAGTGAAGATTACAGAAAATTCCAAAGGAGATTTCATTATATAAAGTCAAGGAGAGGGAATTACATTGAAAAACTTCTTCTGTTTGTCTATCTGGGCTATACAAAAGTTCAGGTAACAGGTACCCGTGATAAAGCCAAAGTTCTAATAAAGAAAAATACAAAGGCAAGCAAGATATTATTAGTATTCTGGAATATGATAGGTGTTTCAACACACAGGTTTTTTCTTATCCTGGGCGTTTTATTATATCAACCAATGATCTTCTTTTTCTATGTTATAGTATTTTGTAATGTATTACTTCTGGTTCTGTATCCTATTCAGTGGAAAGTAGATAAAAGGGAAGATCCGGTTTCTGATCGATCTGAATAGGCTTTACCAATACACGTTTTTTTCGTATAATCATTTAAAATAAGAATCGGAGGATCACATGAAGAAGGTAATATTGTTTTTTCTGATCACAATAATTATTTTAGCGGGGTGCAAAGTGAATAAATACAAAGATGATGGTTTATATGCAGAAATAAGTACAAATAAGGGATTAATTGTTATTAAATTAGATTTTGACAAGGTTCCAATGACAGTTGCAAATTTTGCCGGATTGGCAGAGGGTAAAATACCTAATAGTGCGAAAGGTGAGGGCGAACCATTTTATGACGGACTGACCTTTCACAGGGTTATTAATGATTTTATGATCCAGGGTGGCGATCCGCAGGGGAATGGAAGCGGGAATCCGGGATATAGTTTCCATGATGAGTTTCATACTGATCTGAAGCATGACAGCAGCGGAATACTTTCAATGGCTAATGCCGGCCCGGGAACTAACGGTAGTCAGTTCTTTATTACCCATATCGCTACGCCCCATCTTGATAACAAACACTCAGTGTTCGGGAAAGTTTATAAAGGTATGGATATTGTTAATCAGATAGTCCAGGGAGACAAGATCGAGAGCATAAAGATCGTAAGAGTAGGTGATGGAGCAAAGAATTTTGATGCACTGGTTATATTTAAGAAATTCACTGAAGATAAAAAATCAGAATATGAATCTGAATTGAAGATAAGACAGGCTGAAGAAAAGAAGCTTATAGAGGATAAGTGGCCGGGAAGAGTAACAACAAACTCAGGCTTGATGTATATAATTCTTACTGAAGGTAAAGGAGACAAACCAAAGAAAGGCGGAATGATCTCTGCACATTATACAGGCACTTTCCTCGATGGCAGAAAATTTGACAGTTCTGTTGACAGAGGTACGCCACTTGATTTTCCTGTTGGTGTCGGGAAAGTGATCCGGGGTTGGGATGAAGCACTTCTCGATATGAGGAAGGGAGAGAAAAGGGTTCTGATCGTTCCTTCTCACCTTGCATACGGAGAGAAAGGGGCAGGCGGTGTTATTCCACCCAACGCAACACTCGTATTCCAGGTGGAATTGGTAGATATCAAGTAGATAAAATTCTAATATTCGATATTTTCGAGATCTTTTTTAAGCATTTTATTGAAAATCTCAGCACCTTTTTTTGAGAGGTGAGAATTAGTGTATCCATATCCGCCATCAAGGAATAGAGATTCATCACCCAGGTCGAATTTCTTTATATAATTATAGTTCAGTACTCTGATGTTCTCATACTTCTTTTTCAGCTTTTTCAAATGCATCCTGAATATTCTCTGGAATTTATTTGTTCTGAAAGTACCAATGTACTCCGGAATTACCACTAGAATTAATTTCACATTGTCTTCTCTTAATTCATCCAGCATTTTAATAAAGTATTCACCTTCAATCCCGGGAGGTTTTGTGAATGCCGACCCCTTAAAACGTCTTGTCTTTTCAGTATAAACTTTATAATTCTTCAGGCCTGATTTTTTTGAACCTGTATAGGATTGAATTTCCTCAATATCTCTTGTCGGTGAATTTTCCACCGGACTTAAAGATCCGATTATATCTTTCAGGACAATATCGATCTGTTTTTTATTTTTCAGAAGGAGTATGGATGGGGCCAGGTAGTTCAGAGTCAATCCCTTGTCGGGCCCTGCATTCAATTCTGCAAGTGCTGAAGGAGAAGAGAAAAGAGTGTAAATGAAATAATCGATACCGAGGATAACCACTTTTGGTTTCTTTTTGATCTTTTTATACAATTTATAAAAATAATAATTATATTTCGGTCCGAATCCGGCAAAGCCCCATTTAAACGGAGAAAGCTCCTGACTCTTCAGAAATGATGGGTGGATACCCTCATATGTTCTGGAGGAACCGATTATAAGGGCATTATAATTATTCTTCTGCAGATGATCAGTAAGTTTAACCTCAAAGCTATTATCAGAAAAAAAAATGTGATTACATTCAAATATAAGGAATGAGGATAGTCTGTCGAATAAGATAATTGATAATAAGAAAACTGATAATAATAATAATTTTTTCTTCATTCTTTGTCCACTTATTAATATCCGGATGGTCCGGAACCAGATCTATTATAATTTATATATGGGGAATTGAGAACACTAAAGAATATTTTTTTGTCGTACTGACATGAAGTTTTTTCCGGTTGACATTTATCTCCTCTTTAGATTTAATGATAATTCAATGTTGAAGAATATTTTAAAAATCATTTCAATTTCCGGGGTCATCCTTTTTGTTTTTTATTTTGTCAAAGTGGGGCCTCATAATATATGGCTGAGGATAAGGGAATTATCTGTCCTGAATTTTTTCATACTAATTCTTTTAAGACTTGCATACTGGTCAGTCCGATCATTAAACTGGAGTATAATTTTGAGGAAATTGGGAACTCATCTCGGATTCCGAAAAGTACTAATTGCGAGACTTGGGGGTCACTCTGTCGGATACTTAACTCCGACAGCTAAAGTAGGCGGAGAGATTGTCAGGATATTTTTGTTTGAGACTGCAGACAAAAAAAAGTTAGCCGCATCAGTTGTTATTGATAAAATGATAGAATTTCTCTCAGCCATACTTGTTGTTTCATCGGGTGTGATAATTTCAATACTTATTCTTCCGATTTCTCAAAAGATAAAAGCATTTTTCTTAATGCTTACAATAATTCTTTTTTTACTTTTATCTTTTTTCTTTATGAAACAAATTGATGGATTTTTTTTATGGTTCACAAAGAATCTCAGAATAGGGAAAAAGTATTTCAGCAAAAAAGAAAATGACATCCTTGAAACGGATAAGAACATTTCAGAGTTTTACAAGAATGAAACCGGAACTTTTATTTTTCTTGTATTTAGTAACATCCTTAATTACATCATATGGATATTTGAGATTTACATAACAATGAAATTCCTGGGATCATTGAACATTACTTTGCTTAAGAGTTATTTAATTGCAACTTTGGGTTCGTTTGCTTTCATATTCCCTCTTCTCCCGGGATCTCTCGGGATTTTTGAGGCAACCTATATTGGCCTTTTCAGGATCTTCCATATAAGTCAGTCTGTAGGAATAGGATATATTATTACAAGAAGAATTTTAGGTCTGATCTTTGCCGGTGTCGGCCTGTTTCCTGTTATCAGAAGTGGATTCCGATCCGGGAAGGGGTAGGTTTTTTTCACCTAACCTTTTATACATAATTACTCTCATAGATATATTACTTAATGATACTATTGTCATTGATATTATTATTATTTCCAGATGATTCAATATTGATAGTAACGAAAAGAAAAATATCCCGAGACCTCTTGCTTCTGCACTCTCACCGGCGTTGAAGTCCCCTTTATATATTTTCACTATGTAGAAGAGGATTATCTGAAGTGAGTACAATCCAGTGTTTACAAGTCCGAGTATCAGAAAAACAATATCACCTGAATAAAGATAGTAACCGGCGGCAACCCCGAGGAAGAAAAAAAAATCAACAATTCTATCCAGAAAAAGATCAAGGTATGCCCCATATCTGGTGCAAATATTTTTCGACCTTGCAAGCATTCCGTCCGCACAATCGAAAATAGATGATAATTGCATTAAAATTCCCCCGGCAATAAAAAAATGATATTGTCCGAAAGAGTAAGATATTGCTCCGAGGATACCAAGAATGAATGAAAGAACAGTAATCTGATTGGGAGTAATTCCTGTATTATATATTAGTTTTACGATCATTGAAGCGAGAGGTCTTGTAAAATACCGTTCGATCCTTATGTAGTGCAGTATGGGGTATTTCGGCCCATCTTTAAGGGAAGTTTTGAAGCTGAAATTTTGAGAATTTTGTCTGTTCATTTTAGAAATTAATATTAATACAGATGATACGAACTTTCAATAATATTGCTTGATAATCATATGAATGTTGAATTTTTTTTTCAATTCAAATATAAATAGTAAATGTACGTAAAGAACAAATGGAATGATCAGACAATCGGTTTTACAAGTGGTGTATTTGATATGTTCCATATCGGACATCTGAATATTCTCAGAATGGCAAGTTCGATGTGTGATAAGCTTATCGTCGGAGTAACTGTTGATGAGCTTGTTGCTTACAAGAAAAGGAAAGTTGTGATCCCTTTCAGTGAAAGGATGGAGATCATTCAGAATATTAAATATGTCGACCTTGCAATTCCCCAGGATGATCTTGATAAATATGTTATGTGGAAAAAGCTTAAGTTTAATGTGATGTTTATCGGGGATGATTGGTATGATACTGAAAGATTTGAAGAATTTGAGAAAAAACTCTCTAAAGTTGATGTGAAAATAATCTATTTTCCTTACACAAGTAATATTTCAACTACTGTTCTAAAAGAGAGACTTTTCGAAGCATGTCGTGAAGTGGAGAATTTCGAAAAAAAAACTAAGTAATAAAAAACTTAAAATTGATTTTCCTTCATTAATACCTTAAATTATATAACAGGAGATATCCATGAATTTACTATTACACTTATTATTTTCAGGTGTGGTTGTTGAGGCGGAAGGGGGAAAGGGGAATCCTATATCTTTTTCATTGATATTGATACTTATCATCGTTGTATTAGTAACTATTCTTTTGATCAGGGATAAGAAAATAAGAGAAAAAGTAAAGGGTGGTTTTCAATTTATAGGCAAAAAGATCAAAAATTCCAGGATAAACTCAAAAATTGAAAAAGAGGAAAAGGGACTATTGGTACTTATTACCAAACTTGGCAGCAATGGATACGAGAACAGGTTGTTTCCTGATAACTCAGAGGAGATTATTGATAAGATAAAAAAGGAGAGGGAAATAGCCGGGAAATTTGAGTCTGCTCTTGATGATACAGAAAAGAAGATTGA
>JAGLQR010000053.1 GCA_023136725.1 Candidatus Aminicenantota bacterium | reverse complement strand
AGAACTCAATCCTTGTAGGCCTCTATCCGACAAAATATTTTAAATACAGATTCGCAAAATCTGTTGTCAGGGATCAGGCTTACAAAGTCGCTGACCTGATGATGGTAAAAATGAATGGAGAATATGTAGTTGAAGTGGTCAGTAAGAAAGGAAAAGAATTCATTAAAGACGGAAATTTTATTGAAAACAGTTACACTCTTCAGCAAATTGACGATGCAAAGAATAAAGTAAAGGATGACCAGAAGATCCCGATCTCCGTTGAACTTGTTCCTGATTATCTGGGAAAAAACCATAGCCACCCTGTATGGGAAGTATTTGGAGAAAAGTGTTTTTCCTGCGGATCATGCGTACTGGTCTGCCCGACCTGCTATTGTTTTGACGTTAGAGACGAGGTTGAACTAAGCCTTGCGGAAGGAAAAAGGATAAGGGTCTGGGACGGCTGCATGCTTGAAGATTTTGCGGTTTGTGCCGATGGACATAATTTCAGAAAGGAAAAGGGACAGAGATTCAGGCATAGAATATATAGAAAAGGGAAACATCTCCCTGAGAAATACCACTATTTCGGATGTGTAGGTTGCGGTCGTTGCCAATACTCCTGTGCTGCTGATATAGCAGGGCCTGTTAAAGTACTTAAATATATGGAAGACAACAAACAAGGAGGACAAAATGTGTGAAGACTGTACATGCGGAGAAGAGATACAGAAAAACTCTATATATCTCCCCGAGGTCGCTGAACTGGTTTCAAAAAAGAAGATGACTGATATTGACAGTTTCTTTGAATTTGAGCTCAAGGGACATTCTCTGGGACATCTTCCCGGGCAATTTGCTGAAATTTCAATACCAGGCATAGGCGAAGCACCGATATCAATTTCTTCACCCCCTTCAGATGACAATAAGTTTGAAATGGTGATCCGTAATATAGGAAGCGTAACAAATGCAATACATTCTTTAAATGTGGGTGATAAAGTTGGTATAAGAGGTCCGTTTGGAACTTCATTTCCCATGAACAACCTGAGGGGCAAGAACCTGCTTTTCATTACAGGCGGGATCGGGCTGGTTCCTGCAAGATCTGCAATACTTTACGCTCTTCAGAATAGAGCTGATTATAAGGATATTACGATCCTGTTCGGCTGCAAGGAGCCGGGACAGAGACTCTTCACAGATGAGATAGAAGAATGGAAAAATAGAAATGATATCACTTTTCTGGAAACAATTGACACATGCAACGGTGAGAAATGGGACGGAAATGTAGGAGTTATCACAACTTTACTTCCGAAACTTGAAAACGTTGATCCGCTGGAAACTTATGCCATAGTTGTCGGCCCTCCCATAATGTATAAATATGTGATCATGGGTCTTCATGACATGGATTTTTCAGATAAAAAGATCATAGTTTCTCTTGAAAGGAGAATGAAGTGTGGTGTAGGAAAATGCGGCCATTGTCAGATGGACAATATCTACGTATGTCAGGATGGGGCGGTTTTCTATTATGATGACATTAAACATTTAAAGGAGGCTCTCTAATGGGATCCAAACCGAAAGTTGCATTTTTTGATTTTGCCTGCTGTGAAGGCTGTCAGCTTCAGATCGCAAACCTCGAAGAAGATGTAATCGGGCTCACAAACCTGGTTGATGTAGTTGAGTTCAGAGAGGTGTTGACCGGAAGTGCACCTGAATACGATATAGCATTTATCGAAGGCTCAATTACACGTAAAGAAGATGAGGAAAGGATAAAAGATATAAGAGAAAGGTCAAAACTTCTCGTTGCATTCGGACAATGTGCTGTTTCAGGTGGAATAAACCGCTTGAAAAACAACCGGGAAAGCCTTGATCAGGTTAAAAAAGAAGTATACGGGGATTCTTATAACATGCCTCACCTTGAAACCTTTCCTACAAAAGGGGTTGATGAAGTTGTAAAAGTGGACTTCCATATTCCCGGATGCCCGATAGACAAGAATGAGTTCCTCCGTGTCGTAAAGGCCATTGCGCTCGGCAAAGCACCTTCAATTCCAAATTATCCGGTTTGCATTGAATGTAAGCTGAGAGAGAATGAGTGTTTATTTGATCTGAATGAGGTCTGCCTTGGACCGCTTGCAAGGGCAGGCTGCGGAGCTGTTTGTCCGTCAAACGGAGTCCCATGCGATGCCTGCCGTGGAACTGTTAACAATCCTAACCAGAATGCAATGCATGAGATACTTGAAAAGTATAACTATACTATTGATGAGATAACAAGAAAAATCAATTTATTCGGAGTGAAGCCGGAGGTAAAAAAATGAGCAAAAACATAAAAATAGATGTTCACCATATCACCCGTGTTGAAGGGCACGGAAATATTGTAGTCGATATCAAGGAAGGCAATGTAAACAAGATAGAATGGCAAGTGCCCGAAGCACCAAGATTTTTCGAAGCGATGGTTATTGGCAGGGAATATCATGAAGTAGCCACAATTACATCAAGGATTTGCGGAATTTGTTCCATCGGACATACTTTTGCCTCTCTCAAAGCAACTGAAGCTGCAATGGGAATCGAGATATCTGATCTGACAAAGAATCTGAGAGAATTATTGCTTCACGGAGAGACACTTCAGAGCCATATCCTTCACGTATGCTACCTGGTGGTTCCCGACCTTCTTAAGGTAAACAGTGTTATACCATTGATAAAGTCCCATACTGATATAATACTTCTCGTCACCAGACTTCATCGTCTGGCAAATGAACTTTGTGAGATAATCGGCGGAAGGACAACTCACCCGATAAGGGCAAGAGTAGGCCGGTTTTCAATGATGCCCACCAAAAAAGAACTGGAAATACTGAAGAAGAGGCTTGTGGAATCTGTAGATGATCTTAAAAAACTGGCGGAAGTCGTAAAATCACTTGCTGGGGGCATACCGGATTTCACAAGAGAGACAGAGTATCTTTCGCTTACTAATGATAAGGAATATGCTTTTTATGAAGGTGAATGTATAACAAACGATATTAATACTCCTCTTCATGTTGATGGATACAAGAACATGGTTAACGAATTTGTAGTCCCTCAGTCAACTGCAAAGTATGGAAAATTCAATAGAGAATCATTCATGGTTGGAGCTCTCGCCCGTTATAATAATAATTACAAACAACTTCCTTCGCTTTCAGCTTCAGTAGCCGGAATGCTTGGACTTGATGGCGTTAACTACAATCCTTTCATGAACAATATTGCACAGGTTGTTGAATGTGTTTTTGCAGTTGAAAGATCGATCGAAATAATCGACGAACTTCTTCAGACAGAATTGAAGACCGAGAAGAAAGAGATAAATATCAAAGCCGGAAGAGGGGTTGGTGCTGTTGAAGTTCCAAGAGGAATCCTCTTTCATGAATATGAATATGATGAAAACGGGATTTGCACCAACGCAAATTGTGTAATTCCAACAAATTTGAACCATAATAATATTCAGCTGGACTTTGAGAAATATGTGAAGGAAAATTTAGCGATAGGAGAAAAAGAGATGGGTTTTAATCTTGAAATGATGGTAAGGGCTTATGACCCCTGCATCTCATGCTCAACCCATTTCCTTAATATTAAATTTAAATAATTAAAATGATCAGGAACAAAACAGCCGTTATAGGCCTCGGGAACTATCTGCTTGCAGATGAAGGGGTTGGAATGCATGCTGTTGAGATTCTGAGAAAAAGGGATTATTCGGGAGGTGTGGATTTTGTAGATGCTGGGACCCCCGGAATGAACCTTCTTCACCAGTTTGAACAGAGAGAGAGGATAATCTTCATCGATTCCGGTGAATGCGGTCTTAAGCCGGGGAAATATGCCCGGTTCAAACCAGAAGAAGTGGTCTCACTTAAAAAAACAAAGAACTATTCCCTGCATGAGTTTGACCTGATCAGTTTTATTGAAAAGGCAGATGAGTTAGGAGCAACAAAGAATACCAATATTATCGTTTATTGTATGCAGGCAGGTGAGATCAAAATGTCCCGGGAACTGAGCTCTGATGTACAAAAAGGATTGCCCGGAATGGTTGATGAAATCTTTTCTGAAATAGAGGGGGAGCTGACCAATGCATGAATTTGCAATTGCACAGGATATAATCTCCTCTCTTGAAAAAAATCTGCCGGAAGATTTCGCTAAGATTACTTCTATTGACATTGAGACCGGAGCCTTTTCAGGGATCGTGACCGATTCTCTTGTTTTCGGACTTGAAACAATATTTACTGAAAAACAGATAAACAGCGTTGAGATCAATATTAAAAAAATCGAAGCAAAAGCAGTGTGTGAATGCGGCAACTCCTATAATCTTGAGGATATTTTTGAGTTATGCCCTAAGTGCGGATCAGCAGTAAGAGAGTTAAACAGCGGAACTGAGATATCAGTTAAATCTGTAAACATTAAAGAGGATAATAATGAGTAGCATTTCAGATGACAAGAAGGCGCTGGCTGTACTCGCCCATGACATAAAAGGACCATTGTCTTCGATCATTGATCTTCTGAATGTAATCGATAAAGGTTATGTTACAGATCCTGAAAAATCAAAACAATTGATCTCAAGAGCTATCAAAAAATCATCTATTCTAATAAAAATGGTAGATGATATCCTTGATTATTCCAAGCTTGAAGACAAATCTTTGATGAAAAGAGAAAAACTAAACATTTTTAACACACTGAACGAATCTATCACATTGATGAGACAATTTGCAGAAAACAGAAATATAAAGATCGAGCAATGTGATTTTTGTCTTCATGAAGAGTATGTATACGGGAATCACACATTTCTGTTAAGGGTATTCAATAACATAATCATGAATGCTATCAAATATAACAAAAAAGATGGCAAGATCATCTTTAATAGTTACAGGAATGGCAAAGGTGAAAGTATTATAGTGGAAGTAACAGATACCGGCATTGGTATTGCTGACGAAGAAATAGAGAAAGTTTTCCTGATCTTCGAAAGGGGCTCCAATGCCCGTAGAAATATTGACGGAAGTATCGGACTCGGATTGTCACTCGTTAAACAGATAGTCGAGGATCATGAAGGGACCATTGAAATTACCAGCAAATTAAATGTTGGAACTACATTAAAAATAACATTACCGCTTTATAAAGAAGGAGATAACAATGAGTTATAAGATTTTGGTAGTCGATGATGATGTGGATGTATTGGATTCCAGAAAAATAGTATTGGAGCACAACAATTATGAGGTTCTTACTGCTACGAACATCCAGGTTGCAGATGAAATTTTAAATAAGGAAAAAATTGATCTGATAATACTTGATGTGATGATGGAAAATGACAGTGATGGATTTAACTTTGCACAGCAGGTCAAAGCCGATGAAAAATTTAAAAAAATTCCGATCATCCTTGCTACCGCAGTTAACCAGAGAACCAAATTTAAGTTTGATATTGAGCAAGATGGTGTATTCATGCCTGTCGAAAAATTTATGGAAAAACCGATAGATCCGGATGATCTCATAGTAACGATCAGAGGACTGCTCAAATAAATATTAAAACCGAAAGATCTCTATGCCATTTGATTTGAACTTTGATATTTTTTATAATTCTATGAAATGAAAAAGAAACTGAAAATATCAGCATACGAACAAAACAATCAGATTGCATCTGAGAACAGGCAATTCCTGTACCACAAGGGCATATTTGCAATAAACATCATAGGCTCTCCAGGTTGCGGGAAAACGTCAATCCTTGAGTATACTGCCGGTAATTTTAAAAAGTCTTTCGGTGTTATCATTGGTGACGTCAAAACGGCTCTTGATTCCAACAGAATAATGAAAGCCGGTAACAATTTCTCCTACCCTATTGAGACCGGTGGAGGCTGTCACATTTCTCCTGCAATGCTGAAGGAAAAACTTGACGTGATCAATACAGACATAGACTTCCTGTTCATCGAAAATGTTGGCAACTTAGTTTGTCCGTCATCTTTTGACCTTGGAGAGAACTTTAAGGTCGCGGTTCTCAGTATCCCGGAAGGAGATGAAAAAGTAAGAAAATACCCTTCTTTATTCCTTAAAGCAGAGGCGGTAATAATAAATAAAATAGATCTTCTCGATTTTATGGAATACGATATCGAACAGGTCGAGAAGGACTGCAGAATTCACAATCCGAAAGTCAAAATATTCAGGACATCTGTTAAAACAGGTGAAGGATTTTCCGAATGGTTCGACTTTCTATCAGAGAAGAGAAAGCATTTTTAAATTTAGTTAAATAACAAATTAATTCGTTAAACAAAAAATTAAAAGTACTTGACTTTTCTTTCCCAACCTTTTATTGTTAAAAAATGACGGTAAATCGTTTTAATTTTAACAATTTGTTAGCCGCGCCTATAATTCCTGGTTTAACAAGGCCATCAGGTCTTTTTCTATCTGTTTATAAAGTTAAATTTCAATAAAAGGAGAAAAAAATGGGAAAAATTGTAATTGACCCAATTACCCGAATTGAAGGCCATCTGAAGATCGAAGCTATTGTTGAGAACGGCGTCGTAAAAGAGGCAAAAAGTTCAGGGATGCTCTTTCGTGGATTTGAACAGATCTTGAAGAACAGAGACCCAAGAGATGCTCAAAGAATCACACAGAGAATCTGTGGAGTCTGCCCGACAGCTCATTCAACTGCATCTACATTGAATCTCGATGCTGCGTTCGGGATTGCAGACAAGATTCCTGACAATGGAAGGGTCCTCAGAAACCTTATTTTCGGAAGCAATTTCTTACAATCACACATTCTGCATTTCTACCACCTTACTGCGCTAGATTATGTTGATGTAACAGCCGTTGCGGATTATAACGGTAAAGACCCTCACCTGCTTCAGGTGAAAAAATTTATCGGAGGCGGAAACCTCGCACCATTCGTACCGAGGTACGAAGGGGATTATCGCCTTCCTAAAAGTGTTAACATCAGTGCTACCAGGAATTATGTGGAAGCGCTTGATATCAGAACGAAATGTCATGAACTCCTAGCAATCTTCGGAGGCCATATGCCTCACAACATGTCAATGATGCCAGGCGGTGTCACTGAAAATGTGTCGGTGGACAAGATTGCAGATTTCCGCTGGAAACTGGAGAAAATCAGACATTTTATTGACAATGTGTATATTCCTGACGTCCTCGCAGTTGCAGGTGTATACAGCGACTATTTCGGGATCGGAGGCGGAGTGGGAGATTACATGTCCTATGGAGTTTTCGAACTCGATTCAGAGCCGGACCTCACCAAGAGAAAGAGATTCTTCCCTCAGGGACTTGTATCGGCAAAAGATCTGAAGCCGAGGAAGTTCGACCCTTCAAAAATTACCGAGCATGTTAAACACAGCTGGTATAAATCCGGATCCGATCTTCACCCTTCAAAGGGGGAAACGGAAGCATTTCCCGGAAAGAAAGGGGCATATTCATGGATAAAGTCTCCAAGATACGATGGGAAGGTATACGAAGTCGGCCCTCTCGCAAGACAGCTCAACGCTTATGTCAGAGGAGAAGAACCGACTGTAACAATGATCAATGCTGTGCTTAAAAAGTTCAATGCATCTCCTAAGGCACTTATATCAACACTTGGAAGACATGCTGCCAGAGCTATTGAGGCTAAAATAGTAGCTGACCAGATGGCAAAGTGGGTAATGGAACTAAAACCGGGAGAACCGGTACATGCTGACTTTGAGATTCCGGAAAGTGGTGAAGGAATGGGCATCACGGATGCACCGAGAGGAGCACTTGGACATTGGATAACCATTAAGAATTATAAAATAGATAATTATCAGGCAGTTGTCCCGACAACATGGAACGGAGGCCCGCGAGATGACAAAGGTCAGCCCGGGCCTTTCGAGCAGGCTTTGGAAGGCACGAAAGTAAGAGACGAAAAAAATCCTTTTGAACTTGTAAGGATAGTCAGGTCATTCGACCCCTGTCTCGCTTGCGCGATCCATGTAATTAATCCCAAAGGGACAGAAATGGGTAAATTTGTTGTAAGCTGATCAGACAACTTAACCATGAACAGGAAACCGATACTGATCCTAGGAGTTGGAAATACCATTCAGATGGATGATGGTATCGGAGTTCATGTAGTTGAGGAAATGAGTAAAAATCCATTACCACAGAATACCGAGTTATTTGACGGCGGGACTCTCGGATATGACCTTCTGGGAGCTATTGAGGGGAGAAAAAAGATCATAGTGATCGATGCGGTGAAGGGACAGCACTCACCCGGAACCCTTTATAAATTTTCCCCGGATGATGTCCCCTCCGACAACAACTATGATTCACTTCATCAGCTGGGAATTATTGAGGCAATCAGGCTTGCCGGACTTCAGAACAAAGCTCCCGATCAGACAGTGATTATCGGAGTGGAACCTGAGATTATAGACTGGGGCCTCTCGCTGACAGATACGGTAAAGAGAAAAATACCGAGGATCATTGATATGGTAATGGATGAGATAAACATTACAACAA
Organism: Candidatus Aminicenantota bacterium; assembly: GCA_023136725.1. Lineage (GTDB taxonomy): Bacteria > Acidobacteriota > Aminicenantia > UBA2199 > UBA2199 > UBA647. Next base: position 12 of record JAGLQR010000053.1, on the reverse strand, counting down.
AAACCATTTCAC
>JAGLQR010000052.1 GCA_023136725.1 Candidatus Aminicenantota bacterium | reverse complement strand
TTCATCCGAATTCAGTTCTGTCAAAAGATCTCTTACGATTTTTCCCGAAACAGGATGCCTGAATTCCGGCAATATCTCATTCAGGGGCTTGAGCACGAATTTTCGGTTTGTGATCTCCGGATGCGGGATTGTAAGGTGCGGTGTGTTGATTATCAGTTCGTCAGCAAAGAGTATATCAATATCAAGCTGCCTGGGTTTCATGTGAGAATTTTCCGTGTCCCTTCCCATTTTCTCCTCAAATTGTTTTATTTTTTTCAGCATCTCTTCAGGATCCTGATCAGAATCTAAAACAACAATAGAATTGTAAAACGGCCTTGTCCCACCAGTCATTCCAACCGGACTTGTTTCATAAACAGAGGATGATGATATTATTTTGCCGATTGAAAACAGGAATTTTATCCCTTTCTTCAGATTAGATTCTCTGTTACCTAAATTACTTCCGCAAGAGAGGATGTATCTCATTATACTTACCTATTTGTTGTGAATATCTTTAACAATAATCATTTCATCTCATATACATTATTCTAAAAACTCCCGAAAATACTACTTGTAATAAATAGTGTTGTCAATCAGATGTTGTCTTATATGATTCCCAAACAGGATCTGGCGGCAATTCCCGGCTTAAATTGTTTTTTTTGAAAATCACTAGAAATATTTGTGATCTCCCTCTTATAGGTACTAAAAAAAATGAAAAAGTAATCATAGTGTATTATTATTTAAATATTGCTGATCTACTAATTGTATTCAAACGATTATTAAAACTCAGCGATTCGGGTCAGCAAATCCATGTTTTGGTGTTATAGGGAGCTGATATGATAAAGAAAGACGGGAAAGATAACACCGGGCATAAGCCTTTAGAAAAAACAATAAAAATACTCGAAGACAGGTTCAATGAATCTCAGCGAATAGCTAAAATAGGGAGTTGGGAATTAGATCTGATATCGAACACCCTATATTGGTCAGATGAAGTTTATAGAATGTTCGGCTTGAAGCCGCAGCAATTCGGTGCTACCTATGAAGCATTTCTGGACAATATTCATCCTGATGACAGGGATTTTGTGAATGCAGCTTATAATGAATCTTTAAGAACTAAAAAACCATATAATATTGTCCACCGTCTGCAGTTAAAAGATGGAACAATAAAATATGTTAATGAATCCTGCAAAACCTTTTTTGATGATAAAGGCAATGCGATCCGGTCTATCGGCACTGTCCAGGATATTACCGAGCAAAAGCAGACTGAGGAGGAATTGCACTGGGCAAAGGAGCTTACAGAGAAGGCGCTGAATGCTCAGCATGATACTTTTTTCATTTTTGAAATAAACACCGGGAAGGCGGTACTCTGGAACCGGGCATTCAGGGAAATCTCCGGATATACAGATGATGAAATTGCTAGAATGTCTGCTCCCGGGTCTTACTATGGCCCGAAGGATCTGGAGTTAGCTGTGGACTATACAAAAAAAATTCTGGGAGAATGGGAAGGAATTGTTCAATTGGAACTTATTTGTAAAAACGGTAACAAGGTGCCAACCGAGTACAGGGCTTCAGTCATTAATGATAATAATGGAAATCCAAAATACATTATTTCAATAGGGCGGGATATCACAGAGAGGATCCGAGCCGAAGAAGATCTGAAAAAACAAAAAGAATTTTCTCAGAAGATCATTAATACAAGTAATGCCATAATTGTAGGCCTGGATAAGGACCATAAGATAAAACTGTTTAATGAAGGGGCTGAAAGAATCACCGGATTCAAGAGTGAAGAGGTATTAGGGAGAGATTGGTTTGAACTATTTGTCAAAGCTGAAATGATCGGAGAGATAAATGAAGTATGGGAAAATGCATGGGGGATGAAATACCACTCATTTATAAATCCGATCCTGATAAAAAATGGGGATAGTAGAATTATTTCCTGGCAGAACACGGGGATATACGAGGGAAACGAAGAGAATCATTTGCTGATCTCTATTGGAGAGGATATAACCGAGCGTAAAAAGGCTGAAGAAGAGATCTTCAAACTGAAAGATGGTCTTGAAGTAAAGGTTGCTGAGAAAACTAAAGAATTGAAAGAAAAAGTAACTGACCTTCAACGTTTTTTTGACGCTGCGGTTGACAGGGAATTGAGGATGAAGGAATTATATGATGAAAATGAAAAACTTAAAGCTGATCTGGAGGAAAAGGGGTGATATTTATTGTAAAGATTTGTATTGTTTATGTTAAAAAGGTGGATAAATGAGTGATCAAAAAAATTCTGACCAACTGGAAAAAAAACTTCGGGATCGTGAGCAGCGCTACCGGGCTCTATTTGAACGAACCAATGATGCGGTCTTTTTGTTCAGTTTAGAAGATATTCATATGGAAGTTAATCAGCAGGCTGCTGATCTACTCGGTTATTCAGTGGAAGAAATAGTCGGTCAACCAATCAGCAATTTCACAAAACCAGGTGAAAAGAGAGAATCTCAGAAAATAAAAAAGTTGTTGCTGGCCGGTCAGGCAATACCGATATATGAACGCACTTTTGTTAAAAAAGACGGGACAGAGTTCCCGGCAGAGATAAATATTGCCATGGTGAAGGATAGTTTTGGAAATTTCACACACTATCAAAGTATCGTAAGAGACATCACGGAACGTAAAAAGGCCGATTCCCAGAGAGAGGCTACCCTCGAGGCACTTCGCAAATCAGAAGAGCAGCTCAGGTTAATCACAGAAAATACAAGCGATAATATTGCAATAACAACGTTTGATCTGAAAGCGGTTTATGTTTACGTAAATCCTTCAGTAAAATCTCTTCTGGGATATGATCCTGAAGATATGCTCGGGAAGTCCTTTTTCGATTTTATACATCCTGATGATAAAAAGGTTTTATTTCCTCTTTTGAAAAAATATATTAAATTCAAAGTAAAAAAAATTCTGACTAAAGAGGCATTACCTGTTAGTGAAACAATTGAATTCCGTTTTAAAAACAAAGCAGGAAGCTGGTGTTTTATGGAAAGCACTGTGAACATCATAGGAGATCAGCTTCTGGCTGTTACCAGAGACATTTCAGAACGGAAGAGAGCAGAAGAACAATTAGCGGAAAGTGAAGTGCAACTGCGAAATATCTTTGAGAATAGCACAAGCCTTTTTTATTCTCATACTTCTGATCATATCCTTACATATCTAAGCCCTCAGGTGAAAGATATTCTCGGTTATACTAAGGAAGAAGCGATGGTAAGATGGACAGTACTGGCATCTGATAATCCGATAAATGAGATCGGATTTCAAAATACTGTCAGAGCAATAGAAACATGTAAGCGCCAACCCCCTTATGAACTGGAACTGGTTAGAAAGGATGGCCGGAAGATCCATGTGGAAGTACGTGAGTTCCCTCTAGTTGAAGCGGGAAAGACAACAGCTATTATAGGCTCCCTGATCGATATAACTGAACGGAAGAAGGCTGAGGAGGAGATCCTTAAGTTGAAAGAAGGTCTTGAGATCGAGGTTGATGAAAAAACAAAAGAATTGAAGGAGAAGGTGGACCATCTTCAACGTTTCTTTGATGCTACGGTTGACAGGGAACTGAGGATGGAAGAATTGTATAATGAGAATAAAAAACTAAAAGCCGATCTGAAGAAACAATGAAAACAAGAATTTAGGAGGAAATACTATGTGCAAAAACCAAATATCAGTTAACTTGGGTTTCACTGAGGAGAAATTTCCTGCCGGAACCCATATGTGTTTGATTTATAACAATGAAGAGGAACAGCGGAATATAATATCCAAATTCGTGGAAGGCGGATTGTCTGCCGGTGAGAAGGTAGCATATTTTGCTGATGAAATGGAGCCTGACCAGATAAGTGAGTGGCTTGCCTCGATGGGTGTTGCAGTTCCCAATCTGAAAGAAAGCAGTAATTTCAGTGTTTCAAGTACTGCAGAAACTTATCATCCTGAAGGGATTTTCAAACCGGAAGAAATGCTTGATAATTTGAAAGTTTTTTATGAAACTGCTAAAGAGGAAAATTTTCCGGCTTCCCGGGTGACAGGCGAAATGTCATGGGCGTTAAAAAACATACCGGGTTCCAATCGCCTGATGGAGTATGAGGCGAAAGTGAATGATGTGCTTGTTAAGTATCCGGTTACTGCAGTTTGCCAATATGATGCAAATGAATTTGATGGAGCCACACTGCTTGAGTGTCTCAAGGTGCATCCATATATAATAGCTCAGGGCCAGATAGTAAGGAACCCATACTATATGAATACGGAGGATTTTCTGAAAGAGTGGGATTTAAAATAAAATAAAATGAAAAGTGAAGAAAACAATTACAAATTAGAAGCTGGTGTTGTTTCCCAATTGATTGCTGCTCACAATATGCTGTATATTTTTCCGGACAAGATAAAATCGGGAGAGTTTGTCAGTCAGGCCTTAAAAAATATACCTGCTATTGAAAAATGCAGTATCTGCATTCGTGGAATAGATAAAGTTATCGGGGATTTTTCAAAAGAGGCGAAGAAAATATTAATAGAAATAAAGAACACTTCTAAAGATCAGGATTATTTTTCAATCACTTTTTCTGCAAATGGTAATGCTATGACCCTTGCTTTACAAACATCGTTGCGGACATACGGATATATGATTATTAAAGTAAAAAAGGACTCTCTTTCTGAAAATTTAAGAGCTGCTGTCAGTAATTTTATTAATATATTTTCTGTCGATCTGGAAAGGCGGTGGCAAAAAGAGGAATTGGAGACATATCGGGATCATCTCGAAAAGCAAGTTGAAATAAGGACAGCTGACCTTCAAATAGAAATTTCTGAGCGGAAGAAAGCAGAAGAGACCTTAAAAGAAAGTGAGGAAAAATTCAGGCTCATCTATGAAACATCTGGTGATGGTGTGATGACCCTGGAGCCTCCTGAATGGAGATTCACATCAGGGAACAACAAGATATTGGAGATTTTCAGAGTGAAAGATGAAAATGAATTTCTTTCTCTGGCACCATGGGATTTTTCTCCGGAATATCAGCCGGATGGGAAATTATCTAACGTAAAAGCGAAAGAAATGATAGACATTGCTATGAGTGAAGGGGAGAACTTCTTTGAATGGACCCATAAACGGATCAGAGGAGAAGAGTTCTATGCAACTGTATTGCTGAATAAGGTTGAATTTAAAGACAAGGTGTTTTTGCAAGCCAGGGTTAATGATATCACTTATCGGAAAAAGGCCGAAGAAGCACTACGGGAAAGTGAAGAAAAATTACGCACAACTATAGAGAATATTAATGACATCATTATCTGGAGGATGGATGAGAAGGGGATATTCACTTACTTAAGTCCTGCCGTATTGAACATATTAGGATACGAACCGGACGAGATGGAGGAAACTTCAGGATTCTCATACTTTAAACCGGAGGATAAACTTCTATTACAGGAAAAAATGGCTGCAAGGATAACCGGCGACCGAACACCTAATGAATTTGAAATGGTTGCCAAAGATGGATCTTTGATACCAATGGAAATTATTTCATCTGCAATCAAAAATGAGAATGGAGATACTGTTGGATTTTCAGGAATTGCGCGCGATATCTCCGAGCGTAAGAAAGCAGAAGAAGAGATACTTAAGTTAAAGGATGGTCTTGAGGTTCAGGTTGCGGAGAAGACTAAAGAATTGAAAGAAAAAGTGTCAGACCTTCAACGTTTTTTTGATGCTACAGTTGACAGGGAATTAAGAATGAAAGAATTGTCTGATGAAAATGAAAAACTGAAAGCAGAACTGGAAAAAAAACCCTAATAATATTTAAGTGGAGAAGATAATGAGTTATGGTGCAAAGTTATCAATAAGGATAATGATTTTCGGGATAATCATTCTGGCCATTTCATCTTTGGGGACTTATTTTTTCAGTAGTAATATGTTGCTGGATAAGGACCTTCAGTTTGGAAAGACCATTACTGATGAAATTTCGAGAAATTTTGAGATCATCCTGAAAGAAAAAGTTAAAACTATCAGGGCATTTTCTCTTGCACCGGTTTTATCAGAGTCCCTCGATAATAGTAACCGGGTGTATTCAAAACTGGGTGAAATACCAAGGAATAAAAAAATTGCTACATTGAATAAGAAATGGAAGGAGATCGATAATAAAAATGATAGTTTTATTCAGGAGTATATTAACAATGAGACTGCGAATTATTTTAAAGAGATGCAGAATATTATTAAAGGAGAGTACGGAGAAATATTCTTAACTAACAAATATGGAGCACTTGTCGCTTCCACGGAAAAACTGACTACTTTTGCACATGGGGAAAAATATTGGTGGAAGGGATCCAATTTTAACGGGGATGGGAGAGTTTTTTTTGATGACAGGGGATATGATGACAGTGTTGGTGGTTATGTTCTTGGTATTGTTATTCCGATAACGGATAAAAATGAGATCACAGGGATACTAAAAGTGAATGTAAATATTATTGGTTCGATAAACAAGATTTTGTTCAGCTATGATAATCCAGACTTTGGAAAATTTTTATTAATAAGAAGCGGAGGGGCAATTGTTTTTGAAGAAGGTGTTGAACCATTATCGAAGAGAGTTCCCCGGAGTATTACTAATGAGATTGCAAAGGAGGCAGATACAGTTTTCTCATTCAATGACGGGCATTTAGATCTGGTAGTGAGTTTCTCAGAGATAAAAATAACCAGCGAAAACAGGAATTATGGATTCGGGGGAAGTTTTGAATCCATCGACCATAAGAAGGGAAATATCGGAGAATCGTGGATGGTCCTGAACTACAGAGAAAGAGACAAAATACTTCTGCCTTTGAAAGATCTGATAAAAAATTATGTAAAAATAGGATTAATTTCAATTATGTTTTTTGCATTTGGGGCATTGTTCCTCGGGTATAGAAGTGTTAAGCCGATAAAAATCCTGACAAAGAAATGCGGACTGATTTCAGAAGGAAATTTTGACATAAATATAGATACTTCAAGATCAGATGAGATTGGAACTCTTGCTAAAGCGTTTAATAAGATGGCAGTTGATCTGAAGAGCTCTGTTGTTTCGAGAGATGAACTTTTAAGGGAAGTAGAAGTAAGAAAAATTGCAGAATTGGAACTTAACAAATTAAAGAACTCTCTTGAGAACCAGGTATCAGAAAAAGCGAAGGAACTGAATGAAAATATATCTGACCTGAAAAGGGTGTTTGATGCAATGGTTGGGAGAGAACTTAAAATGAAAGAGTTAAGTGACAGGGTTGAGGAGCTGGAAGAGGAGTTAAAAAAACGATAAATTTATTGCATGTTTTTTTTAAATCGATCTTGTTTAGTGGGAAATGATACTTAGTTCAAAATAATATTGACAGAAACAGTTGTTATTCTATAATAGTGCCTTGGAGGAAAAATGGCCAGAATAGAACCTTTCAAAGGAGTCAGACCTAAAAAAGAGTTAGCAGAGAAAGTTGCATCCCCGCCGTATGATGTTTTAAATTCAGAAGAAGCAAGAGCTTTTGCATCTGGGAACGAGTATTCTTTTCTGCATGTTGTTAAACCTGAAATAGATCTTCCTGCAGATATAGACCATTATTCTGACGAGGTCTATGAGAAAGCGGCAGAGAACTTTTCAAAATTTCTCAAAGAAGGAGTCCTGATCCAGGACAATGAAAGATACTTTTACATCTATCAACAGGAGTGGAGAGGCCATACTCAGACAGGACTTGTTGCCGGTGCATCTGCTCAGGATTATATTGATGACAAAATAAAAAAACATGAATTAACCCGCGAAGATAAAGAAAAAGACAGGATGCGCCATATCAGAACTCTGAATGCCAACACCGGGCCTGTATTTTTAACATTCAAAGATGAGGAAAATATTACCGGACTTATGAACAAATGTATGGACTCGGAGCCTGAGTATGATTTTACGACCGATGATGAGGTTCATCACATTCTCTATCTGGTAACAGATAAGGAAATGATCAATTCAATAAAAAGATCTTTTGAAAAAATCGAATTTCTTTATGTCGCAGACGGACATCACAGGTCTGCCTCGGGAACTAATATTAAACTTGAGAGAGAAAAAGATAATCCAGGCCATACCGGTGATGAAGAGTATAATTTTTTCCTTTCTGTGATATTCCCTCACAACCAGATGAAGATACTCTCTTACAACAGGGTTCTTAAAGATATGAACGGAATGTGTAAAGCAGAGTTATTCCTGAAACTCTCTGATAAATTCACCTATGAAGAGACCGATCTGAAGGAACCGGAAAACAAGAAAGAATTCTGCATGTATATTGACGGGAAATGGTATCTTCTAAAAGCCAGGGTGGACAGTTATGAGGCTGGCCATCCGGTTGATTCACTCGATGCTGCGATCCTTCAGAATAATGCCCTCGATTATGTCTGGGGGATATCAAATCCCAGAAAGGATAACAGGGTAGATTTTGTGGGAGGAATAAGAGGAACTGAAGAGCTTGAAAAACTTGTTGACAATAAAAAATTCAAGTTGGCTTTTTCCCTTTACCCTACTTCCATTGAGGAATTATTCGATGTTGCCG
>JAGLQR010000051.1 GCA_023136725.1 Candidatus Aminicenantota bacterium | reverse complement strand
CTGAAGGAAATCTCAGATATACAACCACCTGTTCCTGAGAGTACCATGAGAAAAAAGTTCCGAAAGAAACTTCTTTCTTGAATGTAGCAAAAGAGAATATCAAAATAAGAATGACCGGAATAATTACCAGTAAAGGATATTTGAGAATGAATGGGAAGAATCGACCTTTACTGATCTTTTTCTTCTTTTTATTTATCTTGATATTAAGTCTTGAACTAAGTGAGGGTATAAGTACAAATGAAACGATAATGGAGGAGATAAGAGATATTGCAATTATGTATGCAAGAGGGAGGTAATATACTTTAAGCCTTTCCCTGAACAGGATCGCAAATGAAAAAAATACGATAATTGTTGTAAATGTAGATGATATCACAGGAAGGATGACGGCACGTGCTCCTTCGATTGAAGATTCTCTCTTGTTAAGTCCCATTTCTCTGAATCTCAGTATTGAATCGAACACAACAACAGCATTATCAACAAAAAGGCCGAACCCTAATGCCAGCCCGGATAATGTAAGAAGGTTCAGTGCGATCCCTGTAAGGTGAATAACTGTTAATGTAGCAAACACAGAAAAGAAAACTGATGAAAAAATGAGCAATGTTGCTCTAATATCTCTCACTATTGCGATAAGGATTACAAATATTATTATAAGTATGAGAAAAGCTATTTTTGATAATTTGAATAGTTCTCTACGGAGTACTTTACTATCATCGCTCTGAATTACAAATTCGATCTCTCCGCTTAGACGATTTGCTAATACTTTTAATTTATCACGGACTCTTTCTGCAACGTCCAGATGACTATAGGAAGATTCCTTAAACAATTCAAACACCAGGAATGATTTTCCCTGAAATTTTCTTTCATTTCTCAATTCTTCAAAACCCAGATAAACATCAGCAAGGTCTTTAAGGTATAGTTTTTTTTCACCAAAATTCTTAATAAAGATATTCTGCAGCTCTTGAATACTTTCGGGAGATTCAGTTAACGACAGGGTTATTTCACCGGACTCTTTTTTAAATGATATTGATTGGTTGGTATAAAAGTATTGATATATACGGCCCTGAATATCAAATATTGAGACACCGAACTTTATAAGCTTGCGCATATTTGTTCTGATCTGTATCTGCGGGTCAACACCCCCTTGAAGATTAACTTCCTTAACTCCCGGAATTGCCCTGAGATGGGGGTGGATATCTTTTTCTGCTATCTTCCTGAGGGTATATACATTATAGTTTTTTCCATAAATCCCGATAATAAACAGGGGCTTCTGCTCAAAATCATCAGGTATCCTTTCGGAAATGATCGGAGGCCGTACTGATCTGGGTAGTTCACTATGAAGTCTGTTCAGCCTCTCCCTCAAAACCAATTGGGCGAAATTCATCTTCACATTCCGGTTGAATTCAACCTGCAGAGTTCCCGAGTCCAGTGTAGCTCTTGAATTTATCTTGGAAATACCCTTCACTTCCTTCATTATCTCCGCTTCAGCAGGAATCAGTACTTTTTGAAGGATCATATCAGGGGATGCACCCTGCCAACTATAAATAATGTTAAGGGAGGGGTGGCCCTGTTCCGGATCCGGAACAAGTCCGATCGTCATATTATTAAAGGAATAAGCACCTAACAGAATTATTATTGAAAAAAAAATAACTGCTAATACAGGCCGGTCAATTATTTTACCTATCATTATGCACCTGCTTTTTCTAGTTTTCTTTCCTTAAAGTTCTCAAGAATCTCATACAGAACCGGTATTAAAATAAGAGTAAGCATGGTTGTAAACAGCAGGCCTCCGATAATTACCAATGCAAGAGGTTGCTGGAGTTCAGAGCCGGTCTGGCTGATAAGGCCCATTGGAAGAACACCGAAGATAGTTGTAAATGTTGTCATGAGGATAGGCCTCAGCCTGACTCTTGATGCCATCATTATTGCCTCTCTGACGCTTTTTCCCTGCTGTCGGAGCATGTTTGAATATTCTATCTTGACAATCGCATCATTCACACCTATACCGATGAGTACCATAATACCTATACCGGAAATAATATTAAGTGAATTTCCTGTTATTAAAAGGAATAGAAATGCACCGATCAAACCCATCGGAACAGTAAACATTATAATTAACGGTTGTACAATATTTTCAAATTTAGCCGCCATTATCATATAAACAAGGATTATCGCAAGCCATATTGCCTGATTCAGTGAATCAAATGCTTTTTTCCGCTCTTCCTCTTCTCCGGCATATGCAAATCTGGTATTCATGGGCATATCAAGTCCGAAAAGCCTGTTATCAGATTCCTCAATTATTTCATTGAGAGGAACCCCTTTCACATTCCCTGAAATCAGAAAGTATCTCATCTGTAGTTCCCTGGATATTCTTTTTATTGAAGGCCTTTCCTTGATCCTGATAAGGTCTTTTACATAATAGACTTTTTCGTTAATGGGGAATCTTAACTTCATAAGCTTATCTATCTCCATAATACCGTCTACCGGGACCCTGACTAAAATATCATAATTTTTTTGAATCTGCTTAAGAGTTCCACCATCACCGCCTTTTACAGCCTGGTTAAGGAATTCTGAGATCTGAAATTTGGTTATGTTTAGTTTGTCTAACAGATCCTGTTTAAAATATACCTCATATACAGGTTTACCCGGAGATGTTGTAGATTTCAGGTCATAAATACCATTAATATCTTTTATCCTCTCAACTATTTTTCGGACTGCTTCTTTGCCTCTTTCAATATCTTCATAAAAAACTTTAATTTGAAAATTTTCACCTGAAGTTGACAAATATTTTGAAAGAGTATTTTTTTCAAGAAAAATAGAATAATCAAGGAGATCGGAGTTCTTAAGAATACCTCTTGTTATTTCCATAACTGCCGGTCTGGCCTCATTTGAACTGCATTCTATAACATAATGAATACTGTTTACTGAAATATCTTCACTTCTGGCAGCTTCTTTTGATACTGAACCTGTCTCGGAGTATACGAAATTTACCCCTTCAGTGGCTAAAATTTTATTTTCTATTTCCTGAGCTATTTTGTCTGTTTCATCAAAGCCATAAGAAGGGATAGTATTTGCATTGATCTCAAATTTTGCTGTATCCGGAGTAGGGAGTAGTTCTTTCTGGAGAAAAATAAACGAGGTAACTATCGCCAGAAGAATTATAATTATGAGGATGCCGGCTCTTGATTTTTTATCCAGGAATTTTTCCAGAATATTGTGATAAAGTACATCAAACCACTCATAAAAAGAGTTGAAAACACGATATAAAGGTTGAAGAATATAATCAAAGAATCTTCCCGCATATTTTAAAATGGTTTTTAAGAGAAGATATATTCCTCCGATAATAAAAGTTATGATATATCCGATTATTCGGAAAGGGATCAACACAGCACTATTTGCTCCTCTTAATGCTTTCTGATACCAGTTCTTCCCTTTATCATTTTGTGAATCATCTGTGAGATCCATTTTGAATGAAGATCTGAATGCAGACAGAGCCGGTAAAAGTGTTATTGCAACAAAAAGGGACGAAACCAGTGAAAAAGAGACAGTTAGAGCCTGATCTCTGAACAACTTCCCTGTAATTCCGTAAAGGTAGATCACAGGAAGAAATATTGAGATAGTTGTAAATGTAGATGCTGTTATAGCTCCACTAACCTCTTTCGTACCTTTAATAACAGAATCCAACAGGTTTTCCTCTTTTCTATGCCTGAATATAGATTCCAGGACGATAATTGAGTTATCGACAAACATTCCGACTCCGAGGACGAGTCCGCCTAAGGACATAATATTCACATTAACTTCAAAAGCAAACATCAGGACAAATGTGGATATAATGGAGATAGGTATGACTATTGACACGAGTAAAGGATCACGGAAATTCTGAAGAAATAGAAGAAGAATAAAGAACGCAAGTAAGCCACCTATGTAAAGAGAAGATTTAAGGGAATTGATGGATGAGATTATCAGGTCTGCTTCCATTTGAATAACAGTAAAAGTAATCTCATTATTGAATTCTTTCTCCAGTGATTTAAATGTTTCCACTGTATTTTTAGTGGCATCTACTGTATTACTGCCGGATTCGCGGTATATAAGCAGGGAGATAGAATCACTATTCTTAGATTGATTCTTTTTTCCCGATTTTATGAACTTAATATTTCCCTGTTTTACCTTGTTTTTATAGAAGACCTTTCCGATATCACGGATCATAACACTCCTGTCCTTAAGATTCTTGACAACAATATATTCGATATCCTCCGGAGTTTTGATCTCTCCTTCAATTTTTAATGTATACCTGAATTTATCTTTTTTTACAGTACCACCGGGAGAGAACTCATTATTATTTCTGATCGCATTTGCCACTTCGGAAAGTGTAATGTTAAGACTTGATGCTCTCTCAGGATCTATCTCTACAGATATTTCTTCTTCATCTCCTCCTCTTATCTCAACCCTGGACACACCCTCTAATTGTTCCAGTCTCGGCTTGATAATAAATTCTGCCGTTTCCTTCTGTTTCTTCAATGTCCTTGAATCACTCTTCACTATTGCAGTTATGATCGGGGCTGAAGATGGGTCCCATTCAAGAATTACCGGAGCTGTATGATCATCAGGGAGTCTGCTTCTTACTTCTTCCACCCTCTCTTTGGTGTGAAGAAGAGCAAAATCCATATCTGTTCCCCAATGAAATTCGAGTGAAATGATCGAAATCCCGTCTTTGGAAATAGAGTTTATTTTTTTTACACCGGAGATAGAGGATAAAGGACCCTCAAGCTCAGATGTGATAAACCTCTCGATCTCCTCGGGCCCAAGCCCGGGATAATCAGTAACTACTGATATTTTCGGATAACTGAGATCCGGAAGAAGATTTATGGAAAGTTTTGATACCGAGATAAATCCTAAAAGTATTATCCCGATATAGAACATTATTGTACCGATCGGCCTCTTTACTGAAAGATCTATTAGACTCATTTTATAATCTTTATCCTTGACTGGTGAGCAAGTGTTGAGTGGCCAGAAATTACAACAAGGTCTCCCGGATTTACTTCAGAATGAAAATTTTTAATTATCTGCTCCTCATCATTTCTGGGGCCGAGATCGACATAGACCCAATTGACGGTTTTCCCGTTGACCACGAAAATAAGGGGGCGCTCCTGCCTGACTATTATGGATCGTACGGGAACTTTAATGATGTCTTTAAAAACCATATATTCAACATCAATCTCCGCATGCATACCTGGAAGTATGAGGTTTTCATCATTATTGATCTTAATATATAAAGTTATGGTTTTATTTACCTGATCAACTTCAGGGCTGATTGCATTTATGTCACCTCTGAAATACCTGTCGCTGTAAGAATCAAATTTAACTCGGACCTGAGTTCCGATCTTTAAATTTTTGATCTCAGATTCGAGTGCGAATCCTTCAAGGTAAACCGATTTAAGGTTCACTACTTTAAGAATTTCCTGACCATTACTGATAATTTCACCTTTGCTGACTTTAAGTTCAGAAATACGTCCCTGAAAAGGGCTGTAGATGTATGTTTTTTTTAAGTTGAGTTCAGCCTGCTTCAGGGCAATAATTGCTTCAGCTAATCCATCCTGAACCTTCCTTATATTTTCTCTCCATGAACCGGATGAAACCATGATTTTATCGTATTCATCACTTATATTGTCGAATTCTTTTTCAGAGATCTTCCCGTTTCTGAAGTTTTTGATAGCAGCAAGATATTTTTCCTTAATGTCCTGAACTTTCTTTGCATCAAAGTTCTCAGGATCAGACTGCTGGATTTCTTCAAGTCCCGAATTTATAAGATATTCGGCGAGACTTTTTAACTTGTTAGTTTTCGCTCTTTCAACTTCAAGTCTTTTTTCAGTATCTTCTATCTTTACAAGGAGCTGGCCTCTTTTTACCCAGTCTCCGATATTAACATTGATTGACTGGACTTTTCCGGATACTTCCGATTTAATAACAGTTTTTTCTTTAACCTGAGCCGTTGCTGACACCCTTAACCTGAGTGGAAGCTCACCTTTCATTATTTCAGCAACTTTAACAGGTATGGATGAAGTACGTACAGGTTCACCCTCCGAACCTTTTTCCTCAGCTTTAATAATCTCTGTTTCACTGCTTATGTCTGAATTAAAAAACAATTGATATCCTCCAAAAAGTATTACTGCTATCAGGATAACAAAAGATACGATCTTAATAATCTTGTTCATAGGAACTCCTTGAAAAATTACTATATGTAGAATATACGTTGATAAATAGAAATTGTTTTAAATTATGCAGAGTAAAATTTTTAGTTAAAAAAAAACAGATAAACTATTTATTCAAACTCGGAAATGAGTTTTAATCCCTCTTTTCTCATTTGGTGCCTGGAAAGGCCTACATTGCCGTCAGCGCTTAACAATACACCCATTGCTCCCTTTCCGGGGACTACACACATATGTATAAAGATATACTGCTCAGTGTGCGTTTCAACAAAATTGCACATACCGATACCCATTTTATCACTTATTAATTTTGCTGAAGTATATAATTCTATTGCAAGACTTCCGATTTCTTCAAATCTAAAATTTTTCCTGTCCAGATGAGCCAATACATCACCGCTGCTGTTATAAATACCTGCTGCTAAAAAACCGCTGATTGTAGATAGATTCTCTAGAGATTCATTGAAAATATGAGCTGCATTTGTTGGCATTTTGTCTCCTTTATTTTTTAAACTGGGAATTTCGGAGTTACTGAGATCGATATCATCAATATGATCCGGATCTCCAGTGAGATCATTTAGATTTATTTCAAAATTATCATCCATTTCCCCTCCGCATAATTATTATAATTAAATAATAAATTTATTTCAACAGGAAATTGGGTTTGTGACATTTTTTTTCGAATAAGAATAAACTATAATAAAAAAATAATAATGAAAAATATAAAAAGTATAATATTGTTAGTTCTAATGTGTTTTAGTTTGATATTTCCCGGTTATTCTGAAACCTACATTACGGCATCCGAATTAAGGAAAAGTGAAAAAGAGATGCTCAATCTTATTAATATTGAGAGAGGAAAGAAAGGTGTCAGTAAACTAATATTTAATAAAGACCTGTACAGGATCGCTATGGAACATAACCGGAAAATGGCTTCTGAAGATCTCCTTGCTCATAACTTCCCGGAATATAAAAAACTGGATCAGCGTATGATCGATATGAACTTGTATTTTGTTGCAGCAGGTGAAAATATTGCATTCAGCAATGTGTACCCCTCTGATTACATTCATGACGGATTTGTTAAAAGTCCTTCCCATTTTGAAAATATTATTGATGAAAAGTTCTGGCATTGTGGAATAGCAATTCTGGAAACGGACAGGGGGTTCTATATAACACAGGAATTTGCAGATATAATGTCTCATGTATCTGATAGAACTGCTGAAGTAGAAATAGAGGATTTTATTGAAAAAAATCTGATATTTACTAACAAGATCGTTAATGAGAAATTAAGGCGGATCTACAAGGGGAAATTAAAAGATATTTCCATGGCTCTTCTTAAAAAAGGATCAGCCGGGAAGATCCCGATGGAGCTTAAGGGATTTGATCTGTTTACTATTCAATCAAATAAGATCGGGGAGATAAAGAAATATATCAGTGCTGCAAATATAATAAAAAAATATAATTCCTTTGCTATCGGGATCACTTTCGGAAGAAGTGAAAAATATCCCGGGGGAGTGTTTTCCATAGCTTTTCTTTTAAAAAAAGCATTTACAAATTATGGAGATTCTTTAGAGGAAATAGAAGCTGAAATTATAAAAAAATTGAATAAAAAAATTAGAGAAACCAGAGGAAGAGTGTTTAAATATGATAAGAATTTATCACAAATTGCGGAGAAAGCTGTGACAGCTTACTTTAAAGGTGATAATTCGCTGAGCAGGAGTAGAAGATATAGCATACTTGCTTATCAATCTTCTGATCCTTATGAAATTCCTGAAGAACATATGGGATTTTTTTTTACAAACAAAAAAAAAAGATCTATAGGGATAAAAATCTTAAGGCCTGAAGAGAAAAGTATTCCCGTTAATTATTACCTGATCGTATTCGTTTTTAGAAATTAATAATTTTACTAATAAAGATTATTTTTCAAATTTCTTTGTAGCCTTTGATAGGAGAGAAGAATATTCAGCATCGATCTTTTTCTTTAGTTTAAGAAGCTCTTCTCCGGCAGAATTACTTGATGGTGAACCTGAAAAACCTGATTCCAGATTGGTGACCTTATTCTCAAGTTTCGTCTGTTTATCCAATTCATATTGAGGAGCCTGGACATCACTATATGTCTTGCGGAGATATCTTTTAAAGTTTCTAACTGCCCTTTTTGCATCTCTGATCGCTTTATCATTCTTCTGAGAAGAAGATTGCTGTTTCTTGATATCGGATTGATATTTTTTATATTTAGCTTTATATCCGTATTTATTTTCAAGTTGTACTTTTGCTTTTCCTGCTGCAATTTTCTGATTTGAAGAACTTCCTTCTTTCTTATAAAGGACACTGGCTTCAAGATAATGAATTGCTGCTGAATCATGGTACTTTTTATTTGATTTTGCTTTCTTTGAATAAATATCCCCTATATACTTAGGATAAACACCTTTAGC
>JAGLQR010000050.1 GCA_023136725.1 Candidatus Aminicenantota bacterium | reverse complement strand
AAAACCCCTCATGCTCACTCATGGATAAATATACATCTGCGATCCTGTAAACAGATAAAAATTCATCAAATCTGATGTGGCCAGTGAATAAAATATCTTCAGAAGTCAGATAGAAACGTGATGCAAGATCCCGAACAGCTGAAAAATATTTAGGAACCGAATTTATATTTCCTGCTACTATCAGCCTTATTGAAGGTGACAAATATTTTTTATAGAAAAAAAGCATTTTTATTGCATCTTCAATCTTTTTATTAGGTGCGATCCTTCCAACACATAATATGTTTTTTCTGTCATCATTAATCAGATTGTAATAACCTTTATTATAAGGCTTTTCATAATCCTTCAGATCTACAATTAACGGGAACACTTTTACATTTTTAAAATTAAGATTTCTCAGATCCTCTGCATTATATTCAGAAACTCCGATAGATAGATCAAAACTATCCTTCAGGCTTTTAAGATGTAAACGTCCGTCACTGGTAAATTTTGTAAGAAACTCGGAATAATCTGCAAAAAAACTCGAAGGAGTTATATTATGATAGATCATTACCTTCTTCCCACCGGTATTACGGAAAAAATCAGTCAATGAAGATGGAATTGCAAAGTGAAGTATCTTTATCGACTCTGAATTGAATTTATAATCTTTAAATAAAGTAACTTTATCTATTATTTTTTTATCGGAGGTCAGAGAGATCAATCTGCTTTCTATCCCTTTTGTGGTCAGGTATTTATGAAAGGCAAGAGCAGAATTGCTGGTAGCATCACCATAATGAAATGCAGGAAGAAATTGTTCTATGATCATATAGTTTTTTAACAGATGTTTCAGGTTTGGTCAAATCTGACAAAAAATCTGAAGAAATTACTCGACAGAGAAAAGTTCTGCCTGCGGGTCAACCGAGCCTCCTTCTTTAACGGAAATTTTCGTGATAATTCCCTTTTTAGGAGATTTTATCTCATTTTCCATTTTCATTGCCTCAAGGACCAGAATACTTTCCCCTTCCTCAACCTCATCATTTACATTTTTAAATACTTTTTTTATTTGTCCGGGTAGTGGAGATTTTATTACAATTTCACCTTCCAAATCAAACCCGCCACCTGTCTTTCTCGATGTTGCATCCTTAATGGCAAAACTTCTACCTTTAAAAAATACACAATGCCCTTCTTCAAATTTATCAACAAAAACATTATAAACTTTATTATTTTCATCTTTTATCAGAATATTTCTTGACCAGAGTTTATTTATCGAATATGTTTTTCTTTTCTCACCAAACTTGAGCTCAAACTCTCCATCATTATCAAGTATATCAAATTCCTTCTTCTCACCATCAATACTAAGGCAGAATCTCATTAGAACCTCCTCAATGTTCTCATCCGGCCGGATTTTTTCCAGTTGGTATTAGAATCGGCATCATTGGATTGTTTTGAACTATTTCCATTCATCTCCATACTCCTCAGCCCTGCTGCAAGGAGAGCAACAAACTCATAATCTTCAGGGTTCTCGATCTTAACGCTTTCAATCCGTTCAATAAGACTGGTAGTATAATTTCCGGATAAAAATTCCTCATTTTCAAATATTTGCAAAAAATATGGTATTGAGGTTTTAATTCCGGCTATTCTGTATTCGTATAGTGCCCTTTTCATTCTGTTTATAGCTTCTTCCCTGTTTCTCCCCCAGGTCACAAGTTTTGAAATCAGGGGATCATAAAATATTGGAACCTCAAATCCTTCATAAACTCCCGAATCATCCCTGACACCTATACCTCCGGCAGGAGAAACATATTCTATTATTTTCCCTGGTGACGGAGCAAAGTTATTAAAGGGATCCTCAGCATAGATCCGGCATTCAATTGAAGAACCCCTGGGTTTGATATCATCCTGTGTAAAGCTCAGTTCTTCTCCTGAAGCGATCTTTATCTGTTCCTTGACCAGATCTATTCCTGTTACCATCTCAGTGATCGGGTGTTCAACCTGTAACCTTGTGTTCATTTCAAGAAAGTAAAAATCCTGGTTTTTATCAACTATAAACTCAACTGTTCCGGCATTTCTGTAATTAACCGCTTTTGCAGCTTTTACAGCAATATCACCCATTTCTTTTCGTATTTCATCTGTAATGAATGGAGAAGGTGTCTCTTCTATGATCTTCTGGTACCTTCTTTGTACAGAGCATTCTCTTTCACCCAGATATATGGTATTGCCTGAATTATCAGCAAGGATCTGTATCTCAATATGGTGCGGCTCTTCAATGTATTTTTCTATATATACATCCGGATCACCAAAACTGGAAGTCGCTTCAGATGTTGCTCTTTCATAAGCTTTTTCAAGTTCTTCGATCTTTTCAACCTTTCTCATACCTTTCCCACCACCGCCTGCTGAAGCTTTAAGTAGTACAGGGAAACCGATCTCTGATGCAGTTTTATTCAGATCGTCGATCCTTTTTATCGGTTCTATTGTTCCCGGCACTATTGGTACTCCTGCTGCTTTCATGATCTCTCTTGATCTGGTCTTAGACCCCATCTGAATTATTGCATCAGGTTCAGGCCCTATAAAGATAATACCTGCATTTTCAACCCTCTTTGCAAATTCAGCATTTTCAGCCAGAAATCCGTACCCGGGATGAATTGCATCTACTCCCGCATTCTTTGCAGTTTCGATTATTTTATCTCCAAGCAGATAACTCTGTGAAGAAGGAGATTCTCCGATGTAATAAGCTTCATCAGCGAGTCTTACATGTAGCGAGAGTTTATCCGCATCTGAATATACAACCACCGGAGATAATTCCATTTCTCTGATAGCTCTGATTATTCTTACTGCTATTTCGCCTCTGTTCGCTATTAAAATTTTTTTGATTTTTTTCATAATTTCTCCGTGATATTGGAAATAACTACATCACAGCGGGATATTCCCGTGTTTTTTTGGTGGATTTTCATCCCTCTTGTCTTTTATAAGATCAAGTCCTGAAACGAGCCTTGGTCGAAGTGTCTCCGGAAGAATAACATCATCAATATATCCTTTGCTGGCGGCAATATATGGATTTGCGAACATCTCCCTGTATT
Organism: Candidatus Aminicenantota bacterium; assembly: GCA_023136725.1. Classification (GTDB taxonomy): domain Bacteria; phylum Acidobacteriota; class Aminicenantia; order UBA2199; family UBA2199; genus UBA647. Next base: position 5,586 of record JAGLQR010000050.1, on the reverse strand, counting down.
CTGTTTCTTTTTCTGAAATTACCTTTTGCGGGTCTTCTGCCTCTGAGATCTCTTTTCTGTGAATTATTTCAACAGCACCTTTAGGGCCCATAACAGCTATTTCCGCCCCCGGAAATGCCAGATTTATATCTGTCCTGATGTGTTTTGATCCCATGACACAATAAGCACCGCCATAAGCCTTTCTTGTGATCACTGTTATTTTCGGGACTGTTGCTTCAGCAAATGCATAAAGGAGTTTTGCTCCGTGACGTATTATTCCGCCGAGCTCCTGATTTGTCCCTGGAAGAAATCCGGGAACATCTTCGAATATTACTAAAGGAATATTAAATGCGTCACAAAATCTTACAAACCTGGCACCCTTTACAGATGCATTTATATCAAGTGCTCCTGCAAGATGATTAGGCTGATTAGCAACAATCCCTACAGACCTTCCTCCAAGTCTCGCGAATCCTACTACTATATTTTTTGCAAAATGTTCAGCTATCTCCAGGAATATCCCATCATCAACAGCAGCTTTAAATACATCCCTCATATCATAAGCGATATTCGGATTATCAGGAACTAAAGTGTTTAACTTCTTTTCAATCCTGTCAAACGGGTCCTTAGTATGCACAATAGGAGGATCATCCATATTATTATCAGGTATATACTTATGCAATTCTTTAATTATTTCCAGATTATCTTCATCATCTTCAGCTGCAAAATGGGCAACACCTGAAATAGAATTATGGGTGTCTGCTCCACCCAATTCTTCCTTGGTAACATCTTCATTTGTAACGGTTTTAATTACATCCGGTCCGGTTATGAACATATATGAACTTTTTTTGGTCATAATTATAAAGTCTGTTATTGCCGGAGAATAAACGGCACCTCCGGCAGATGGTCCCATTATAGAAGATATCTGGGGAATAACTCCTGATGATAATACGTTCCTCAGGAATATGTCAGCATAACCGGCAAGGCTTTCAACACCTTCCTGAATTCTGGCACCTCCCGAATCATTTAGGCCAATAACAGGTTTCCCGCTCTTTAGGGCCATATCCATTATCTTTACGATCTTCTTTGCATTAGCTCCGGAAAGTGAACCTCCGAAAACTGTGAAGTCCTGTGCAAAAACAAAAACCTTCCGTCCATTCAATTCACCATATCCTGTCACAAAACCATCACCATAGATTTTATTCTTATCCATACCGAATTTCACATTCTCAGAAAGGACAAGTTTATCTATTTCATTGAAAGTACCATGATCGAGGAGATATTCCACTCTCTCCCTGGCAGTCATCTTTCCACTGTCGTGCTGTTTCTTTATTCTAGCCTCTCCTCCGCCTAATTCAGCAGAGTCAAATTTTTCCTTCAGAGCCCGGATTTTCTCTTCTAATGACATTTCTTACTCCTCCGAAATAAAATAGACAATTATAGAATCAATGTCAAATTCATTAAAAATTAAACAATTTCAATATATACTAACTGCGGTTGATCAGAGAGCTTATCTTAACAGGTTTTACAGGGGGCCTGTTTGAGAATAGTGTGAAATTCTTGCCTTCAATTCCTGATACGGATCCAAGAAGATTATATATGATCGGACCGCATGTCCTTCCCTGGCAATTACCCATTCCCGCTCTTACTGATGTTTTCAGGGCACCCGGAGATATAAAACCATTTGAGACTGCTTCTCTTATATCTCCCATTTTGACATCTTCACATCTGCATATAATTGTTTCATCAGGAATTTCTGAAATTTCCTCATCTCTTATTCCGTAAAGAGTGTTAAAGTATTTCGCAAAGTTCAAATGATGTTTTCTCTCTTTCAATAGTTTGTTCTTCTTAGCGTGGATGGAACCATTTTTTTCAAATCTTTCAAGAATAGATAAAGAAGCTGTCTCACCTTCATTAACAGACTTTAAAGCTCCTCCTACTCCGGTGACCTCTCCTGCACAAAACACTCCGGGGATGGATGTCTCCATGTTTTCATTTACATCGACAACCCATCCTCCCAACTCTTTTTTAAAACTGATTTTGCAGCCTGCAAGATTAGGCAATTCAATGTTTGGTACAAATCCGTAACTATAAGCAAAACCGCCAACCTTAATGATTTTTTCCTTCCCGGTTATGAGCTTACCGTTCCGGTCCGTCTTTCCAATGACGATCTCTTCCAAAGATCCGTTTCCTCTTGCTTCTATAATTCTGGTATTGAACCTGATTGGAACACCGGAAGATCCGATCTTCCCCAGATACCTGGCCCCTTCCATTATCTTAGAAAAGTTGTGTAAAAGTACAGGAAGCATTTTCACTTTATCTGCGATACCGGTGGATTCAAGAACCGATCTTACTTTTGCACCATTATTTAAAAATTCATATGCAGCAGAGAAAAGGAAAAGGCCTGAGCCTCCTACTACAACATCCCGGGACGGAAGCACACCGGAACTTTTCATGAGGACCTGTGACATTCCTGCAGAAAAAACACCTGGTATGGTCCAGCCTTTAAAAGGGAGGTATCTTTCTCTTGCTCCTGTTGTAAACAATATCACTTCATAATGTATAGATGCTACCCTTTTCTTCTCTATCTCAATAAGGATCTCGTTGTTATCATAGATCCCGATCACAGATGTATTATTCAGGATCTCGATATCATCACGTTTAAGATTGTTTACAAATGCATTTCCGATCTTTTTTACATAGTCTGGCTTGTATTTTTTATTTATTCCCAGTTCCTGTGGAATCTTTCTCAAAAGTTGGCCGCCTACATGAAAGTTCTCATCTATCATCAGAATTGACAAGCCTTTTCCAGCCAGAATGTTTGCAGAAGCTATACCGGCAAAGCCGCTTCCAATTATAATGATATCATATTTTTTATTCTTCAATTCCGATCTCCATTCCGGCTCTTACATCCTGCATACATGCTCTGATATTTTTTTCACCGTCTATTGTTACCAGGCACTCATAACAAACTCCCATACCACATAGCCCTCCCCTTTTTTCTTTAAGAACCGGACTTTTTTTTAATTGCTTATAACCTGATGCGATAAGTGCGGCTAATAAGGTCTCTCCTGTGTAAGCAATTACATCTTTACCATTCACCTTTATCGTAACTTTTTCCTTTCTCTCGACTGAATTTATCCTAAGATCTTCCATAGATTCCTCATCACATTTTTTACCTCTAAGATGAGATAATGTCAAGATAAATCGGAATTGTTGACATGAATAAGATTAAGACTTAAAATTAACCATTCATCTGAAGTTTATTTTAAAACCTTTTTAAACTTTTTATCACGGTTTTGAGTATAAATATAATAGATAAATTCAGGAGTATAAATGAAAAAAGGGCTTCTCGTTACACTACTTATTGTAATGATCGTAATAATACTTATCGGAATGGGTGCAGGATATATTTATTACCAATTTAACCGTGAACCGCATATACCGAAAAACTCTTATCTGAAGATTCATCTGGGTGGAAATATTGTGGATAATGATAATTCGATCGTACCGAAAAATATAACTGTAAGAGATCTCTGGTATCATTTAAAAAGGGCTGAAAAAGATGACAGGATCAAGGGGCTAGTTTTAAAGATATCTTACCTTAAAACCGGATTTGCAAAAACCGATGATATCGGGAGATTAATTCGAGACTTCAGAAAGAGCGGAAAGAAAGTATATTCTTACATTGAGAGTGGAGGAATAAGGGAGCTTCAACTTGCTTCATATACAGATAAAATTTACATATATAAGAATGGCGGATTAGTCCTTAACGGATTAGCGATCCATGCGGTTTTTTTAAAGAATGCTCTGACAAAACTCGGGATTGAGGCCGACTTTCTGAATGTTGGAAATTTCAAAACAGGCCCTAATATGTTCACAAAGAATGAGATGACAAGAAATCATCGTGAATCTCTTACTGTTCTCATTGATGATATTTACAATTCTTCCATAAAAATAATATCAGAAAATAGAAAAGTAGATGAGCAGATCATAAGAAACCTTATTGAAGATTTAACAATGGACGGGAATAAAATATTAAAATCCGGACTTGTTGACGGATTGAAATACGAAGATGAAATTATTGATGAGAAGAAAGAAAAAATCGTAGGTTTTTCTCTCTACAAAGATACCAAATCACCTCTCCCTTTTAAGGGTAAGAATAAGATCGCAGTTATTTTTGCCCAGGGAGAAATCCATTCAGGGCATTCCGGCGGGAAATCCTTTTTTGGAAGTGAAATAATGGGATCAGATACAATATCGAAATATCTGCGTTCCGCCAGAAAGAACAAATCAGTTAAGGGAGTTGTTTTTAGAGTTGACAGCCCCGGCGGTTCTCCATTTGCATCTGACAGAATAAGGCACGAAGCCGAATTATTGATGAAGGAAAAGCCAATTGTTATTTCAATGTCTGATACTGCTGCATCCGGCGGTTATATGATCTCGCTATCTTCTTCAAAAATCCTGGCTCTTCCTCAGACTATAACCGGATCTATAGGCGTATACGGTGGTAAATTTGTTCTGAAAGGATTATATGACAAAGTAGGCATAAATAAAGAAGTAGTAAAAACATCAAAATATGCAAATATGTTCTCAGATTACAGAACTTTTAATGCAGAAGAAAGAAAAAAATATATGTCTGTCATGGAAAACATTTACACCTTATTCATAACTGAAGCTGCTAAAGGCAGAAAGATCCCCGCTAGTGAGATAAAAAAAGTAGCCGAGGGGAGAGTATGGTCCGGAAGCCGTGCAAAAAACCTTAAACTGATAGATGAATACGGTGGGATCAATGATGCCTTCAATGAAGCAATTAACCTTTCAGGATTAGACATTAGTAAAGGTATTGGCGTTACAATTTACCCCAGGGCTAAGTCATTATTTGATTATTTTATTGACCTTCTGGGATCTGGAAGTTCAAGCCTTATTTCAACCATGATGTCGGGTATCGAAAAGTATAAGAGTTTTTTCCCGGCTATGATAATCCCGTTCCAGATCGTTATAAATTAAATACGGGGCTGGTAAATGAGAATAATACCAGTATCAAAACTCAACAAAAAAGAGATCCTCTCTGCACTAAAAGAACATCTTTTAAACGATGGTATCATTGTGTACCCGACAGACACATTTTACGGACTGGGCTGTAATTTCTATTCTCTTCCTGCCCAAAAAAAAATAGACCTGATAAAAGGACGAAGTGACTCCCCCTATTCAATTGCGATTTCAGATACTAAAATGATCAATGAACTGACATCTCAGTCTTTATCACTTTTTGAATTATTTTTGAATTATCATTCACCCCGGAAAATGACATTTCTTATGAAGGCCAATAAAGAACTTGACAAGAAACTTTTAAAGGGCAGTATGTTAATTGGAATAAGAATCCCTGATCATCTACCTGTCAGGAAATTTATCGATTTCCTCGGATTCCCTATCATCTCCACCTCAGTTAATGCCTCCGGGAACCCTCCTCTTAATTCCGATGATAAGATAGCAAATTTCATTAAGGATTCAGGCTTCTCATCTGAAACAATAATAATCAGTGAAGGCGAATTGGATGATTCAAAAGGATCGACAATAATTGATCTCTCTGATGAAATTCCCGCTATT